>NZ_JBYSXB010000001.1:198131-206674 GCF_058781765.1 Arthrobacter sp. FW306-1B-G06A
GCCGTCCGGCGACTACCGGACGGCCCGCAACCAGCACAATGATCAGATTCATCTTTCGCCGGACAGGCTCCCTGATCCTGCTTCTCGTCGCCGTCAGCTTCATCACCTTCACGCTGTTCCAGCTGGGTCCTGCCGATCCTGCGTCCGCCGCTTGCGGCCAGGAGTGCACTCCAGAACGCATCGCGGAAGCCCGCGTGGCCCTTGGCATGGACCACCCTTTCCTGGTCCAGTACATCGACTACATGCGCGGTCTGGTCTCGCCGCGGATGATCGGTGCTCCCGGAGCGGAATCGATCTGCCAGTGGCCATGCCTCGGCAAATCGTTCCAAACCAATGAAAACGTCTCGGACATCATCGCCCGCTCCTTGCCCTACACGCTCTCCATGGCGGTCGGCGCGCTGGTGCTCTGGACCGTTTCCGGCGTCGGGCTCGGTTTGCTCGCCGCCCTTCGCAAGGGATCCGCCACGGACAAGTTCATCGTCGGCGCAGCGTCCGTTGGAGTCTCGCTGCCCATCCCCGTCACCGGCCTGTTCCTGTTGCTGGTTTTCGTCAACCAGCTGCATCTCCTGCCCTTCACGACGAACGAGATCAACAGCCCCTTCGGTCCGCATGGTCCGGGGGCCTGGGTGCTCAACTACTTCCTGCCGTGGGTCGCCCTCGCGGTGCTTTTCAGCGCGGCGTATATCCGGGTCACCCGGACCAACATGATCGAGACCTTCAGCGAGGACTTCATCCGCACGGCCCGTGCCAAGGGCCTGGCGCCCCGAACAGTGACGTTCAAACACGGTGTCCGGGCCGGGATCACTCCGGTGGTGACCATGCTTGGCATGGATATCGGGCTTCTCCTCGGCGGCGCGGTCCTCACCGAGCAGATCTTCTCCGTCCCGGGACTCGGTTTCACGGCCGTCCGGGCTGCCATTTCCGGCGACCTCCCCGTCACCATGGCTATCACCATGCTGGCTGCCTTCTTCGTCATCGTCGCGAATGTCGTCGTCGACCTCGCCTACGCTGCCATCGATCCCCGAGTGAGGCTCCAATGACCCAGCTCCAGCCCAGTCCGGCCGGTCAACCGGCCACGCGAACCGCGCATCAGGCCGCGGAAGCCGCCGCGTTCCTCGACGTCCGGAACCTTTCGGTGAAGTTCCCCACCGACGACGGCCTTGTCTCGGCAGTCAACGGGATGGATTTCTCCTTGGAGCGCGGGCAGACCCTCGGCATCGTCGGAGAGTCAGGGTCCGGCAAGTCGGTCACCAGCCAGGCGCTCATGGGGCTCCTCAAGGGGACCTCAGCCCGGGTCACCGGCCAGGCGTTGTTCCAAGGCAAGGACCTTGTCACACTGCCCGAGTCCGCCATGCGGCAGCTTCGCGGCCGGAACATCGGCATGATCTTCCAGGATCCTCTCTCGGCCCTGCATCCCTTCTACACCGTGGGCCATCAGATCGCCGAGGCCTACCTCGTCCACAACAAGGCAAGCAAGAAGCAAGCCCGCGCGGCCGCCGTCGACATACTCGGAAGGGTAGGCATTCCGAGCCCCGAGCAGCGCTACGACGAATACCCGCACCATTTCTCCGGAGGCATGCGCCAGCGCGCCATGATTGCCATGGCACTGATCTGCGAACCGGAACTGCTCATCGCGGACGAACCCACCACCGCGCTGGACGTCACCGTGCAGGCACAGATCCTGGACCTCATGTCCGAGCTCCAGCAGGAAACCAACTCGGCCCTGATCCTGATCACCCACGATCTTGGCGTGGTGGCCGAAGTGTGCGATTCCGTGCTGGTCATGTACGGCGGGCAATGCGTCGAATCGGGACCGGTGGACGAGATCTTCTACGACACGCGGCACCCCTACACTCTGGGCCTGCTCAAATCGATGCCCACGCTGAGCAGTAGCTCGGGCAGGCTCAACCCCATTCCGGGCCAGCCGCCGTCGCTCCTTGACCTCCCGAGAGGCTGCCTTTTCAGCGCCAGGTGCGAGTACGCGGCCCTTGCCGGCGACGGCGTATGCGCGAGCCAGCGCCCGGAGCTCGTGGTCGAAGACGGCCACGGAAAGCGCTGCCACTTGAGCGGCCCCCAGATCGTCACTATTCGGAATACGCGTTAGGACCCGCCATGGACACGCAGGCAATTCTCCAGGTGGAGAACCTCCAGAAGCATTTCCCCATCAAAGGCGGTCTGTTCTCCCCCAAGGGATCCAAGACCGTCAAAGCCGTCGACGGCGTCTCCTTCAGCCTCGCGCGCGGCCACACGTTGGGACTCGTGGGTGAGTCCGGCTGCGGCAAGTCCACCACCGGGCGCATGATCGCGCGGCTCATGGATCCCACCGGCGGGAGGATCCTGATCGACGGCGTGGACATCAGCCAGCTGGCGGGCCGCGATCTGTACAACTTCCGCCGCAAGGTCCAGATGATCTTCCAGGACCCCTTCGCCTCGCTCAATCCACGGCAAACCGTGGGCACCGCCATCGCCGCACCGATGCTGGCGCAAAAGATCAACCCGGCCGGCGGCCTCAAGAACCGGGTGAAGGAACTCCTCGAGCAGGTGGGCCTCAAACCGGAGCACTACAACCGTTTCCCGCACGAGTTCTCCGGCGGCCAGCGCCAACGGGTGGGCATCGCGCGCGCCATCTCGCTGAACCCCTCGGTGATCGTCTGCGACGAACCCGTATCCGCCCTCGATGTCTCGGTGCAGGCGCAGGTGGTCAACTTGCTCCAGGAGATCCAGCGGGACACCGGAGTGGCATACATCTTCATCGCGCACGATCTTTCCGTGGTCCGCCATATCTCGCATGAGGTGGCGGTGATGTACCTCGGCAAAATCGTGGAGCAAGGAAGCCGGGAGGACTTGTTCCGGGAGCCCCGGCATCCCTATACGCAGGCTCTCTTGTCCGCCGTGCCCCTGCCGGATCCCAGGGCAGCCCGCCAGCAGCAAAAGATCCGGCTCCGGGGAGATCTCCCGTCGCCGGCAAACCCACCCAGCGGCTGCGTCTTCCGCACCCGGTGTCCGTTGTTCGGCACCTTGGGAGCGGAACAGCAGCAACGGTGCATCAGCGAAATCCCCCGACCCGCCAGCGCGACTGCCCCGGCCTGCCACCACGCAGGTCTGGAATCCGCAGCCCTCGCTGGTGTGCAATAGATCCAACATCAAAGGAGCAATACATTGAACACCCTGATTCGTGCCGTCCGTCCTTGGGGACAAGCATTGAGCGACGTCCTCGTCACGGACGGCAAGATCACCGGCGTCGAACCCCATGACCCTGCACGCGCTGCGGCGACTGGCGACACCACCGTCGTCGAGGGCCGCGGCCGTCTTCTCGTGCCGTCGTTCTCGGACGTCCATGTGCACCTGGACTCGACCCGCATCGGACTGCCGTTCCGCGAACACACCGGCGGCCCCGGCGTCTGGACCATGATGATGAACGACCGGCAGAACTGGCGCAACGCCGAGGTTCCGCTGCAGGAACGGGTCAACAACACCCTCGGCCGGATGATCGCCCGCGGCACCACGCGTGTGCGCTCCTATGCCCAGATCGACGTCGACTGCCGGCTTGAGCGTTTCGACGCCGTGATGGCCGCCAAGGAGCAGTTCAAAGGGCAGGCCGACGTCGACATCATCGCGTTCCCGCAGGCCGGCCTCCTCCTTGAGGACGGCACCGTACCCCTCATGGACCAGGCACTCAAGTCCGGCGCGAATGTCATGGGCGGCATCGACCCGTGCAGCCTGGACCGCGACCCGGCCCGGCATCTGGACATCGTCTTCGGACTGGCCGAAAAGTACCAGGTCCCCATTGATATCCACCTCCACGAGCCCGGCGAACTCGGCGTCTTCAGCACGGACCTCGTGATCGAGCGCACCCGCGCCCTGGGGATGCAGGGCAAGGTCACCATGTCCCACGCGTACCAGCTGGGCAGCGTCTCCGAGGCCACCACGCGCCGCCTCATCGACGAATTCGCCGAGCTGGACATCTCCATGGCGTCGGTGGCGCCGGGCTCCGCCGGTGTGGCCGCCCAGCTGCCCATCCCGCTGCTCGCCGAAGCCGGCGTACGCATGGGCCTGGGCGAGGACGGCCAGCGCGACTACTGGTCCCCCTATGGCAACACGGACATGCTCGACCGCACCTGGCAGCTCGCTTTCACCCACGGCTTCCGCAAGGACGAGCTCATCGAGCACTGCCTCGCGATCGCCACCGTAGGCGGCGCCAGCATCCTCGACCCGTCCGCCACTCGCCTGAAGGGCACGGCACACCGCCCGGGCGTCGAGGTCGGCGATCCTGCCGAACTCCTGCTGCTCGACGGCGAAACGGTCGCCTCCGCGGTGATGGACCGCGGCACCGACCGGACGGTCATCCACCGCGGCAAGGTCGTGGCGGATCAGCTCGAGCTGGTCTAAGCCCGCACAAAAAAGTGGCCGATCCCTGGTGCGAGGGACCGGCCACTTTTTTAGTTTTAGCGCCCGACGGCGGCGGGCTCGCCACGATGTTCCGTCTCGACGGCTTCCACCGACACCGCCGGCCCGCGCACCGCGAGGAAACCGGCCACCGCGAGAAGCACCGCTTCCGCGGCCAGGGCCCAGAAGGGAACGTCCCAGCCGCCGGACCACTCATGGAGGAATCCCGCCCCCAACGGCCCCAGGGACGCCAACGCGAAGCCCAAGCCCTGGCTCATGGCGGACAGGCTGCCGGCGCTCTGTGGTCCGGTTGAGCGGATGACAACCAACGCCATTCCCAGCCCGAAGCCGGCACTCTGGACGATCCCCAACACGCCGACCATGAGGAACTGCAAAGCCACGGGCGCGGTCAAGACCCCTATCAAAGCCGCGACGACGAGCAATCCCAGGCCTGGAGCCATGACCTTCAGAACCGCGCGACGCCCCGCGAGGACGGGAGCCAGCAGGCTCGCGGGCAGCCCTGCGACACTGAACCATGCCAAGAGACCTGCTGCGTCGGCCACGGTCTGCCCCTTCGACACCAGGAACACCGCGAGCCACGAGGTGATCGCGAAATACAGCATGGCTTGCAGCCCGAAGAACGCGGTCACGGCCCAGGCCGTCCGCTGCTTCCGCAACGGAATGGTGCCGGTTTCCCCCGTTGCGCCACCCGCCGTCGTCGTCTTCTGTAAACCAGCGCCCGACGCCGGTCCGCCGGTTTCGGTCTCGTCGGTCCCGTCGGGACTCCCCGCCGGTTGACCGGCACGGTGGATCAACGTGGCCCCCAGCAGGGCGGGGACGGCCCAGACGGCCAGCGCCCAGGCGAGGCTTCCGCCGAGCGCTTGCTGCAGCGGCTGGACGAGCCCCGCGCCGAGCGCCGCGCCCAGCCCGAAGCCCATGGTGCACAGCCCCGTCCACCAGCCGGTACCGCGGTTTGCCTTGACGATCTGCGGCACGAGCACGCTGGCGGTCATGATGGATGCCCCTGCCAGGAACGTTCCGGGCAGCAACAGTCCGGGCACGAATACGCGGACGATCAGCGCCGCGGCAAGCACCAGGAGCGCCGCCGAGACGGCCCCTCCGGTGCCCAGGCGACGGGCCAGCCACGGACCGCAAGGAGCCGAGACGCCGAAGGCAAGTACAGGCAAGGCGCCAAGCAACGGCAGCAGATGCGCGTCGAGTCCGAAGCCTGCCTGCAGCTGACCCATGGTGCCGGCGATTGTCGTAATGGCCGGACGGAGGTTGATGGAGACAAATGCCAGTGCAACGAGTATCCAGGTAGTCCGTCGAGCGGCGTACGCGGAAGTACCGCGGCGCGGCGGCTGTGCTTGTTCCATTGGTTGCCTCCCTGGAATCCTAATTTGGTATACCAAATAAGATTAGGGGCATTGCATGGCAAAGTAAACTGCCACTAAAGTGGCGGCTGAGCGTGACGCTGGACCCTGACGATTAGATTTGGAATACCAGAGCTTTAGATAGCCTTGCCGGGATTGAAGATTCCGGCCGGGTCGAAAAGCTCTTTGATGCGACGCTGCAACTCCCGGATGGGCTCAGGCTGCTCAAGTCCGAGCCAACGCAGCTTGTACTGCCCCACCCCGTGCTCGCCGGTGATGGTTCCGCCCATCGCCAGCGCGGCGTCAATCGAGTCGTCCAGGGCATGGTTGAGGCGGGACATGGCATCGGCGTCCACTTCCCTGTCCACGCGGTCAACCCAGAAGGTGGGGTGCAGGTTGCCGTCGCCGGCATGGGCCACCACCTTGAGCTGGACCTCGTGGGTAACGGCCATGGCCTCGAGCGCGGCCACGTAGTCGACAAGCCGCGACCTCGGAACAGCGACGTCCTCGCCAACCCGGAATTCGTTGTCCACTTCGTCGCCTCGACTCGAGCGCCTCATCTCGATGAGGCGCTCCGCTTCGGCATTGGATTCCGCCGTCACCGCGGCGCCGCCGGCGGCGAGCACTTCCCGTACCAAAGCTGCTTCCGCTGCCGCTCCAAAGCCGTCAGTCTGGATCAACAGCAGCGCCTGTCCGCGTTCTCCGAGGTCCGAGCCGTACAGGTCGTCGAGCTGGGCCAGCGTTCCGGCGTCGAGCATTTCCATGATGGCGGGCTGGACGCGGGCCCTTCCGACCGCCAGGACACCCGCTGCGGCACCGCGGAAGTCCGGATAGAAGGCGGCAACTGTCTGTACCTCGCGCGGCAGGTAGCGCAGGCGCACCGTCACACCCACCACGATCCCCAGGGTGCCCTCGGAGCCCACAAACAGCGCTGTGAGATCGTACCCGGCCACACCCTTGAAGGTCTGGTGACCTGTGTGGATAAGCGAGCCATCGGCCAGGACGACGTCGAGCGCCAGCACCGAGTCCCTCGTCACGCCGTACTTGGCGCAACGCAAGCCGCCTGCGTTCGTGGCCACATTGCCGCCGATCGTGGACATTTTGTAGCTCGCTGGGTCCGGCGCGTACATCAGGCCGTGTTCGGACGCGGCGGCATTCAGGTCAGCGTTCACCACGCCAGGTTCGACGACGGCGGTCTCATCGTCCGCGTTGAGCTGCAGGATGCGGTTCATGCGTTCCAAGCTGAGGACGATGCACCCCTGGCTGGCGTGGGCGCCGCCGGAAACCCCGGTGCCGGCGCCGCGGGCCACGATCGGAACTCCGTGCCGGGCGCAACTGCGCACCACATACTGCACGTCTTCGACGGATTCGGCGAACACCACAGCCAAGGGCAGCTGCAAGTCCAGGACGGGTCCCAGGTCTGCGGCATAGGTGATGCGTGTCTGTTCGTCGACTGCGACTTGCCCCGGAGCGAGGGCGGCCCCTAGATCATCGATGAACGCGCCCGGGCTTTCGCTTTGCTGGGTTTCACCCGCGGGTGGAAGCCGGCGGGCCATAACGATCTCCAACCTGGCCTTGTCCTGCGGATAAGGCCGACTGGCACCGGTGTATTCAAATCCGTGCCGCTCGTAGAACGCCTTCGCTCGGGCGTTGTCCTCGTGGACGCCCAGTTCGATCACGCCTGCTCCGAGCTCGGCGCCTGCTATGGCGCAAGCCTCATCAAGCAACTGGTCGGCCAGGCCCAGGCCACGGTGTTCGGGTGCGACGTAGACGCTGATCAGCATGGCTTGTAGAGCCCGGGAAGGATCCTGCGGCTGCTTGATGACCACGCGCATAAGTCCGCTGATCGGGCTACCGTCCGTGCCGTCGTCCGCTATCAGGGTGATACTCGAGTCGCCCGACATCGTGGCTGCTCGCTCTTGCCATTGACTGTCAGTCTGGCGCCGGGCGGCCGCGAGGCTCTCCACGTAGGCCATCGGGGTGTCCGACAGCATCTCCAACCGGACGTCGCGAAGCAATTCCCAGTCAGTCGCTTGGAGGCGACGGATTCTATTCACTTGCGCCGCCCATGAACCGGACATAGCGCTCAAGAACTCCAGGCCAGTCAGCCGCGTAGTCTGCACGGGTCTGCGCGGGGTGTTCGGCACCTTCCCAGCCGTCGTGGACCAGACGAACCTCCGTTCCTCCGTCAACAGCACGGAAGGCCAGACGAAGTTCGGTGGACCACATCGCGGTACTGCCTGGATACCAGCTCGCATGGAAGGACAACGGCGGCTGCCAGTCGTCGATGGTCCCCCATATCGAGGTTCGGCCGTCGTCGGCCGTCTCCAGGATCAAATTCTCCTCGAACTCAACGTGCGAGCCCGCCCCGTAGGCGCTGTGGTCCTCCATCGGCCACCAGAGATGCGGGTGGTCGGTGAAGCCCATGAAAGCATGCGCCACAGGCGAAGGCACGACGACGGTGCACACCACGGGGTCCAGCTCACCGGATTGCTCCGGCTGGGGTTCGGAGTCCGGCGCGAGGTGACTAAAGAGGCTCTCCATGTGCACCAACTTTACCGCCCAGCGGCACCCCCGATTCCGGATCCAGCGCGCTCGCCCCTGACGCCGGCTCACATATACCGGCTCCCGGCAGGACGCGGGCTCACATATGGCGGTTCCCGGGCGGGACGCCCGCTCACTTATGGCGGCTCCCGGCGGGACGCCCGCTCACATATACCGGCTCCCGGCAGGACGCGGGCTCACATATGGCGGTTCCCGGGCGGGACGCCCGCTCACTTATGG
>NZ_JBYSXB010000020.1:0-45980 GCF_058781765.1 Arthrobacter sp. FW306-1B-G06A
CCGCCCACCCGAGCCAGCGCTGACCGTGCCCCAGCTCGCGGAGACCAGGGTCCGGACCGCCATTGACCGGGCCGTCACGGACTACCTGCAACACCTCGGCGTGGAACGAGGCCTTGCAAGCAACACTCTGTCCGCATACCGGCGGGACCTGTCCCGCTATTCGAACTTCCTGGCCGCGTCCGGCGTCGACAACCCGGGCAATATCTCCCGGCATGACGTCACCGCCTTTGTGCAGGCGTTGGCAGACGGTTCCGATGGGGGCGCCGCCCTCGGCGTCCGCTCTGCGGCCCGCACCGTGGTTGCCGTCCGGGGGCTCCACAAGTTTTGGGCCCTGGAGGGGACGACGACGGCGGACCCCGCCAGCGATGTCCACCCGCCAATGCCCGGCAAGCGTCTGCCGAAGGCAATTAGCGTCGGCGAAGTGACCCGCATACTTGAGGCTGCCGGTGCCGACACCGCCACCGGGTTGAGGGACCGCGCGCTCTTGGAGTTCCTCTACTCCACAGGTGCCCGCATCAGCGAAGCTGTAGGCCTTGACGTCGACGATGTCTCGCTCGAAGCGGAAGCCGATGGTCCTGCGATCGTGCGGCTCTTCGGAAAAGGTTCCAAAGAGCGCCTGGTTCCTCTGGGGTCTTACGGTGCACGCGCCGTCGGGTCCTACGTGGTTCGCGGAAGGCCTGCGTTGGCCGCGAAAGGAAAAGGCACGCCGGCGCTGTTCCTGAATGCCCGCGGAGGCCGGATCAGCCGACAGAGCGCCTGGACTATTCTCAAGACCGCGGCCGAGAAGGCCAACATCACCAAGGACGTCTCCCCGCACACCCTCCGGCATTCTTTCGCCACGCATCTGCTTGAGGGCGGCGCTGACGTCCGGGTGGTTCAGGAGCTCCTGGGCCACGCCTCGGTGACCACCACGCAGGTGTACACCTTGGTCACCGCCGACACTTTGCGTGAAGTGTATGCGGCTGCGCATCCGCGAGCCCTCGGCTGACGCATTGCGCCACCCGCTGGACACTGCACGCAGTTCGGTGCCGGTTACGCCAAGACCTTGAAGGTCAGTTCCACCGCGTTCAGGAACAGCGCCAGAATGGACATGCCGAGGCCGGCTACGAGCAGAAGGCCCGGGTGCGCCAAGCCGACAACCACCCGCCTCAGATGAGGCCGGGAGCGCAGGAATTCGTCGAGGACGATCAACAACGCCCAGAATCCGGTCCATACCCACCCGGCGTAGAGCGGATGCCGGACCAGCCAGCCAGGCAGCCAGGCAGCCAGGCCTCGGAGGCTTGCTCGTTCCCCTCTTGGCTCATGGCGACACTCTAGCAACCGGCGTCTCTTGCTGGTCCGGTTGGCGTGGCAGCGCTGTAACCTGCGGGCTCGTGCCGGAAACTATACAGTTGGCCAGGGTTTGGTTGGGGTTTCGGATTGAGGGTGGGGGATTGTGCTTTCCGAGGGGGAATCGGCGTTCGTTGCGCTGCATAGGGATACGTACCCGCGCATCTTCCGTTTTGTGCGGCGACGTGTGGAAGATCCGCATGTGGCCGAAGAGTTGGCTGCGGACGTATTTCGGGTCGCTTGGCAGAAGTGGGATGAGGCGTCATCGGTGGATGTGGCCTGGTTGTTCACGGTGGCGAGAAATCTTCTGGGAAACGCTTATCGGAGCCATCGGCGCCAGGTAGCACTGCATGAGCGCCTCCGTGAGTCCGTGGTTTCCGGCGACGGGGCCGGAAACGGATACTCGCTGGTGGATGAGGTGTTGGATTCCATGCGGGAGAAAGACCGGGACATCCTGCAGTTGGCGTACTGGGATCAAATGACGATGGTAGAGATCGCGGCGGTCCTGCAGTGCGGAGAGTCGGCCGCGAAGGTGCGGTTGCACCGGGCGCGGGAGGCTTTCCGAAAGCTACTGCCGGCCGGTAGCGGCGCGGTGGCACAGAAGTTGGGGGCATAGGGATGGATCCGATCAGAGAATTGATTGAGGGGGCCGATCCGTTGCGCAGCGGAGTTGGCGCGGTGCCGGATGCAGAGGCGGCTTTGGTCCGGGTGCTGGCTTCTCCCGGGAACGGTCCTGACAAGCTGCCGCCGAACGTTCGGTCCATGGCGGCTGGACGTCGGCTGCGGAATGCCAGGATTGCAGGATTGCTGACGATGGCCGCTGCCGCGGTGACCACAGGGGTGCTCGTGGCAGCGCACTTGGGTTCGATCACTGCAGTCCCGGCTCCGGCCGGCACGTCCTCCATGACGCCGAGCGCGCCACCGACGGCGACAGCTACGGCGGCCGGCACAGCCAGCCCGACGGCGAGCCCGAGCGAGACAGCAGGCCCGACGGCGGCGCCCACGTCACTTGCCGGCGTCGGACACGGTGAGTGCTCGATTCAGAACCTGACGGGCGCCATGACTTCATTGGAGCAGCTGAAACCGGTTCTCCGGCTTGTGGGCTGCAAGGCCGGATGGATGAGCATCATGGCGCCCGCACCAAGCGACAATCCGAACCCGGAACCGGGGGACTGGTTCTGGATCGCCAAGCTTGTCAACGGGAGCTATGTGCAGGAAACCAGCCTTGGGAACTGGGCAGGCGCAGCGTCCAACAACGATCGGCTGACGGCTGAGCAATTCATGGACAAGGCGTTCGTCACCAACGGAATCCCGGTGGAGCTTCGTCCCGATCTGGTGGGTTCCCCGGAGCCAGGATCACTCGCCGCCGAAGGTCTCAAGACGTACGAGGACCGGTCCACGGGTTATAGAGTGAGCTTCAATTACCCGGCATCGTGGCAACTGGCCGATCCGTCCGGCAGCCTTGCCCTCACAAACGGCCCGGGAACCGCCCTCACGGATTCCAGCGGCCAGTACACGGCACGGCTGGCCTTCGGCGACACCAATGACTGGAGCACCAGCGGCTGCCAAAACAGGGCGCCCTACAAGATCCTCGACAGTCAGCCCATGACCGGGCTGCCGACGGACCTGGCGTCGCCGGCCCAGGGCACACCGAGATTCGTGTATGTCGCAATGACCTCAGCTGCAAATGACGGGGGTCCGGTTCAGGCAGGGATAGGAATTACCAACCGTATCGCCGGACAGGACGGAATAGGCTGCGTCCTTGACCTCGCGGTAGCAGGACCCGGTCCCTTGAAGTTCTTTAGCTTCACCGATCGCCGTCCACTGGGAGGGCCTTCCTGGGGTCTTTACAAATTCACCACCATCGAAGAAGCCGCGGCCTTTACCCAGACACAAGGCTATAAAGACCTCAAGGCGGTCATCACTTCGCTCACGATCACCAAGGTGGGCTAGAGACACGGCGCGACGCCGGGCCACCTTAGGTGAGCGGCCCGGCGTCGTTCTTCGGGGGCGACGCAGTCGTAGTCTTGATGCCATGACAGCCGCACACGTGACCCTCTGTTTTCTCCTCCGCGAGGTCGATGGCGGCCGGGAGGTCCTTCTGGGACGCAAGCGCACCGGCTTCGGCAAGGGCAAAGTAGTAGGCGTCGGCGGCCATGTGGAGGAGGGCGAGACCGCCGTCGAGGCGATCTGCCGGGAAGTCCGCGAGGAAGTCTACGTCGATGTTGAGCCGGACGACCTGGTGGCCGCGGGAACTGTGGACTTTGTTTTCCCTGCCAAGCCCGAATGGAACATGTTTACTACCGTGTTCCTTTCCGAATCCTGGGTGGGGGAGCCTTCCGAGAGCGACGAGATCACGCCCCAGTGGTACCCGGCGGAGGACCTGCCGGTAGCTCACATGTGGGCCGACGCCGAGCACTGGCTTCCCGCGATGATGAATGGCCGGCGCATGGATGTGCGGGTGGTGCTCGCAGATGACAACGAGAACGTGGCCGAGGTCTTCCACGCAGACTGGAACAACGTCGGAGCAGCAGCTGGTGGGTCCGCGCGGAATTGGGTGCCCGGGCTGTAACCTCGGGGCGTCTTGCGGAAACTTACACGATAGACGCCCACTTCGGGCGCTAACCGACAAAGGGGGAACGGTGGATTCCAGACAGAAGATGCGGAGACTGAGAATCATCGTGTTGGTGGCCCTTGCCGCAGCGGTCCTTGCAGCGGGATTCCTCGTTGCCGCCAACCTTGGGTCCCAGGGACAATCCCGGAGCGGAAGCCAGCTACCGGCAACAGCAGCTACGACGGCCCCTGCGACGACTGCCCCATCGGCGTCGGCCACGGCCTCGGCTTCAACGGCCGCTACGGAAGAACCGACAGCATCAACACCAGGGACGGCGGGCTCCGGGTGGGCGAGCTTCGTCAGCACCAGCGCCCACGTGCAGTTCGATCTTCCTTCGGGATGGACGGCCGCCGATGTTCCAGCAGGCACCGCCAGTAATCCCGCATCCGGAATCCAGGTGAGCGATGAGTCGGGCAGTGTGGTGGCGAAGTTCTACTACGGCACGGGCGGCGGCGTAGGCGGGGCATGCGGGCCAGGAACGTACAAGCAAAAGGAGCTCGACACAGCTGCCACGTCACTAAAGGGCCAGTGGGTGACCACCGCCCAGGCCAGGTTCTCCTACCGCGTGCTGGATCAGACGGCCCAAGGCAAGGGCGTCGGCTATCAAATCGGTCTGGTGGACAAGTCCAGCGGGGAAGTGCAGGACAGCTGCCTGATGTACTCCTTCGTGGCCGGCGCTCCCAAAGGCACGCTGTCTTTCGCCACGGACGGGCCCCAAGCCCTTGGCGCCCGCACCTTCAGCACCATGGCGGAAGCCACGCAGTACTTGCAGACACCGGAATACCAGAAGCTCAAGCGGATGATCACCAGCCTGCAGCTGACTCAATAGCGGCTGGAACGACGGCGGGCCGGCCTGGGCCCACGCGAAGCAGGGTTCCCTGGCCGAGCTTGCGAGGTCAGGGGGCTCGTGGGGAGGTGACCGGCCCGCCGTCGTGCAGGTGGAACTACGGCAGGTGCCGTTCGTCCACGCCGTTGTATTCGCTGAGCGGGCGGATCAGGGAGTTTGATCCGAGCTGCTCCATGATGTGTGCGGTCCATCCGGTGATGCGGCTGGCGACGAACAGCGGGGTGAAGGTCGGAGTGTCGAATCCCATGAGGTGGTAGGTGGGTCCGGCGGGGTAGTCGAGGTTGGGCTTGATCGCCTTGGCCTCGTCCATCGCCTGCTCGAGGCCGTTGTACAGGCCCAGGATCTCGGGCCGGCCGTAGTGGGCGATCATCTTGTCCAGCGCGGCCTTCATGGTGGGCACCCTGGAGTCGCCGTGCTTGTAGACGCGGTGACCGAATCCCATGACCTTTTTCTTCTGCGCGAGGGCGTGTTCCATCCAGGTCTTCGCCCGGGAGGCGGCGTCATCGAGCGATTCCTCGGTGCGGATGCCGATTTCCTCGAACGTGTGCATGACGGCCTCGTTGGCGCCGCCGTGCAGCGGGCCTTTGAGGGCACCGATCGCCGCGGTGACCGCGGAGTGCAGGTCCGAAAGGGTGGAGGTGACAACCCGTGCCGTGAAGGTGGAGGCGTTGAAGGAGTGCTCGGCGTAGAGGATCATCGAGACGTTGAACGCCTTCACGACCTCGTCCACCGGGTCCTCGCCGAAGGTCATCCAGAGGAAATTCGCGGAGTAGCCCAGGTCGTCCCGCGGTGCCACGGGTTCGATGGCTTGTCCGTCGGCGCGCCGACGGCGTTGGTCGTAGGCGACCACCGCCGGCATGGCGGCGAACAAGTCAATGGCCTTGGCCATATTGGCCTCGGGCGTGGAAACCTCGGCGAGAGGGTGCCGGGCTCCCAGCACCGAAGCGGCCGTCCGGCAGACATCCATGGGGTGGGACGTCGTCGGCAGCGCATCGATGACCTGCTTCACCACCGGGTCAAGGGCGCGGCCCGCACGCTCGCGGGCAGTGAACTCAGCAAGTTCCTCCGGAGTGGGCAGTTCACCGTTCCACAGCAGGTAGGCGACTTCTTCGAAGCTGCACTTGGCGGCGAGTTCCTGCACGGGGTAACCGCGGTACAACAGCGAGTTGGTGTCCGGGTTGACCTTGGAGATCGCGGTGTAGTCAACCACGACGCCGGCCAGGCCTTTCTTGATCTCAACAGCAACCATGCTGTCCTCCTTCGTTCGTCGGCAAGCACTCCGGAATAGCCGGAGCGCCTGCATCCCTTGGTTGATCCAGTTACCGGCTGAGCCCAGGAACCTGGAAGTTGAAAACGCTCGTGTCGAAGTGGTTGTAGGCCTCGTAGTCCACGAGGTCATAGAGGCGCGCACGGGTGAGCATGTTCTCCACCTGCGCCTCCTGCGTTCCAGTGGCCTTGATCGTTTCCAGCGTACGCTCTGCAGCCCCCATGGCAATGCGGAGCAGGGTGACGGGGTAGATCACCATGTTCACGCCGACGCCCTGGAGTTGTTCCACGGTGAAGAGTTCGCTTTTGCCGAACTCGGTCATGTTGGCCAGGATCGGCACATCCACTGCATCACGGATGGCTTGGAACTCGCTGAGATCTTTCATGGCTTCCGGGAAGATCGCGTCGGCGCCGGCGTCGACGAGTGCTTTGGCGCGTTCCTGGGCGGCCTGGATGCCGTCGACGGCGCGGATGTCGGTCCGGGCCATGATGAGGAAGTTCGGATCCCTGCGGGCGTCGGCCGCTGCGCGGATGCGTTTGGCGGCGGTGTCGACGTCGACCACGTTCTTGCCGTCCAGGTGCCCGCAGCGCTTCGGGTTGAACTGGTCCTCGATGTGGCAACCGGCCAGCCCGGCGTTTTCGAGCTCCTGGATGGTGCGGGCCACGTTCATCGGTTCGCCGAATCCGGTGTCCGCGTCCACGAGGCACGGGAGCTCGGTCATGCGGGCGATCTGCCCTGCGCGGGTGGCGACCTCCGTGAGGGTGGTGAGTCCTATGTCCGGCAGGCCGAGGTCGTTGGCGAGGACGGCACCGGAGATGTAGACGCCGGGGAAGCCCTTCTCCTCGATCAGGCGTGCCGAGAGCGGGTTGAACGCGCCGGGGAACTGGGCGATGGTCCCGGAGTTCAGGAGTTCCCGGAGCTTGAGGCGCTTCTGCTCCGGGGTCGTCTTGGAGTAGAGCATCTAGAACAGTCCCTTCGGTGCGGCGGCGAGGTCGATGACGCCCGGGGCGGCGGTGATGTTCAGCTGGTCCAGTTCGCCCGGGCCCAGGTCCGGGAGGCGCTCGGCGGCGGCGAGGAACCTTTCGATCTCGGCCTCTTCCACCAGCCCGGCCGCGAGGGTGCGGAACTTGTCGATGTATTGCTGGCGGGCGAAGGGCCGGGCGCCGAGGGGGTGGGCGTCGGCGACGGCGATCGACTCGGTGATGACGGTGCCGTCGTTGAGGGTGATGACCACGGTGCCGCCGAAGGCCTTTTCCGCGATGTCCAGGGAGTGGTAGCGGCGGGTCCATTCGGGGTCTTCCACGGTGGTGACTTTGTGCCAGAGTTCCACGGTGTCCGCCCGGCCGGCGCGTTCGGGGCTGTAGGAGTCGACGTGGTGCCAGGAGCCGTCCTGCAGGGCGACGGTGAAGATGTACGGGATGGAGTGGTCCAGGGTTTCCCGGGATGCGGTGGGGGAGTATTTTTGGGGGTCGTTGGCGCCGGAGCCGATCACGTAGTGCGTGTGGTGGCTGGTCTTGATCAGGACGGAGGCCACGTTGGCCGGGTCCGTGGCTTCGGGGTGCTCTTTGTGGAGTTTGCGGGCGAGGTCGATCCAGGCCTGGGCCTGGTATTCGGCGGAGTGTTCCTTGGTGTAGGTGTCAAGGATGGCCCGCTTGGGCTCCCCGGCCTCGGGCAGCGGGACCTCGTAGGAGGCGTCCGGGCCGTCCAGCATCCAGGCGATCACGCCGTCTTCGCCTTCGTAGATCGGCACGGGGGAAGTCTGGCCGCGCATGGAGCGGTCCACGGCCTCGACGGCCATCTTCCCGGCGAACGCGGGGGCGTGGGCTTTCCACGTGGAGATTTCGCCCTTGCGGGACTGTCGCGTGGCGGTGGTGGTGTGCAGGGCCTGGCCGACGGACTGGAAGATCGTCTCCACATCCAGGCCCAGCAGGGTGCCGATGCCGGCGGCGGCGGAGGGGCCGAGGTGGGCTACGTGGTCGATCTTGTGCTTGTGCAGGCAGATGGCCTTGACCAGGTTCACCTGGATCTCGTAGCCGGTGGCAATGCCGCGGATCAGGTCCTTTCCGCTCGATCCGACGTGCTGGGCCACGGCGAGGATCGGTGGGATGTTATCGCCCGGGTGGGAGTAGTCCGCAGCCAGGAACGTGTCGTGGTAGTCGAGTTCGCGCACGGCGACGCCGTTGGCCCAGGCGGCCCATTCGGGGGAGACCTTGTCGCTGATCCCGAAGACGGACGAGCCCTTGCCGTTGGTGGTCGGCGCGTGGGTCAGGGCCTGCGCCCGGGCGGCGACGATCGGGGCACGGTTGAGGGAGGCAACGGCGACGGAGGCGTTGTCGATGATCCGGTTGATGACCATCTCCGTGACGAGGGGAAGAACCTCGACGGGGTCGGCGGCGACGGCGGCGATCTTGTGCGCCAACTGCTGCTCGCGGGGAAGGTTTTCTTCGCTCTTGTAGACGCGGACGTGGTTGTTCTTCACCATGGTGCTCCTTTTAGTGAGGTGTGTGGGTGGCTTTGACGTGGGAAAGGCTGCGGTGCAGATGGACGGTGGTGGCGGCTTCGGCGAGCCGGGGGTTGCCTGCCGCGATGGCTTCGGCGATCGCGGCGTGCTCTGCCGCGGCGGCTTGGAGGCGTTCGGCGTCGTCGGCCGCGAGGCGGCGGACCCGCACGAGGTGGACGCGCAGGCTGCGCATGGCCTGGGCGAGGTAGGAATTGGAAATCGCCTCGTCGATCGCCTCATCCAGCCTTCCCACGAGGGCGTAGTAGTCGTGCCGTGCGGGGTCGCTGTCGTTGAGCATCTCCGGGGCCCGGAGGAGCTCGGCGTGGAGCCGCTCGAACACCGGGCGTTCGCCGCGCACCGCGGCGAGGGCGGCGGCTTTGCCTTCCAGGGTTTCGCGCAGCTCGAACAATTCGTCGATGTCTTCCAGCGAGATATCGGTGACGACGACGCCGCGGCCGCCTGCCGCCGTCGTCAGCCCTTCCGCGCTCAGCCGGCCCAGCGCCTCCCGGACCGGTGTGCGGGACACGCCCAGGCGTTCGGATTGTTCCACTTCCGCGAGGACCGTTCCGGGTGCCAGGCGCCATTCGATGATGTCTTCGCGCAGGGCCGCATAGGCTTTGTCGCTGGCACGCATGGACCCTCCTTCACTGGGTGGACGTCCTCAGTGTATACATAAACAGCGATCAAGCCTAGCTTTTCTAGCGAATGCTCGCCCGATGATCGATCTGTGTATACATCCACCGGTGAATTGTGGACTAACTCCGGTTCCAGCGGTACTCGTTCTCCGGACGTCCCGGAGTGCCGTATCGCGCATTCCGCGTGACCATACCGGCGTCGGCCAGGTACTCGAGATAGCGGCGTACTGTAACCCGGGACATCCCAAGGGCGACAGTTGCCTCGCTTGCGGACACCGGCCGGCCAAGGCTGGCCAGGAGGTCTTTGACGGACTCCAGGCTATGGGCGGAAAGCCCCTTGGGCAGTGGGACTTCGGTGGGTGCGCGGAGGCTGGCAAACGCCTGGTCCACATCGCTTTGCGATGCTCCGCTCGCCCGGGCGCCCGACGCCGGTGCGGCGAGTTGTTCGCGGAAGGCGCGGTAACTGGCGAGTTTGTCCGCGAAGGTGGCGAACGTGAACGGCTTGATGAGGTACTGCACCACGCCGATCGACACCGCGCTCCGGACAATGTTCACTTCCCTGACGGCGGTGATGGCGATGATGTCCGCGAGGAGTCCCGAAGCGCGCATTCGGCGGGCAACATCCAGTCCATGCAGATCCGGCAGGTTCATGTCCAGCAGGACGAGGTCCACCGGCTGGCCGGCAACGGCGAATTCGTTGAGTAGCCGCAGGGCCGACTGTCCGTCCGGGGCCGTTCCCGCGACGGTAAAACCGTCGATTCGGCCCACGTAGACGCCATGGGCATCGGCGGCGATGGGTTCGTCCTCGACAACGAGGACGCGGATTTCGGTCATTCGGCTTCTTTCCTGGAGTCCGGCACCGGGAGCACTACGCGGAAGAACGCGCCGCCCAAGGCGCTCGTGGAGTCGCTGATGGACAGCGTACCGCCAAGCCGCTGCACAGCTTGCCGGACCAGGGCGAGGCCCACGCCGCGGGAAGGGGCTCCGGGCTGCCCGGCCTGTCCGATTCCCGCCGCCTTGGTGCTGTATCCGTACTGCCAGACGTCGTCCACGATGCCGGGATCGATCCCGTGGCCGGAATCGACAACCGTGAAGGTGGTTCCTTCAGGTCCGGAGTCGATGCCCAGTTCCACTTTGCGCGGCGGGGGAGCGGCGGCTGCCGCGTCGAGGGCGTTGTCCAGCAGGTTTCCCAAAATCGTCACAAGGTCCTGCACTGCCAGGCCCTGGAGGCCGTCCCCGCCGGTCACTGTGACCGTCAGCTCCGCTCCGCGTTCGTGCGCCTCGGCCGACTTCCCCATGATGAGCGCGCTCAGGACGGGCTCGTCCACTGACGCCACGAGGTGGTCGGTCAGTTGTTGACTCAGTTCCAAGTCCTTGGTGGCGAAGTCCAAGGCATCGGAGGTACGCCCGAGCTCCATGAGGGACACTATGGTGTGCAGCCGGTTGGCGTGTTCATGAGTCTGTGCCCGCAAGGCGTCAGACAGGGTCTTCATGGTTTCGAGTTCACTGCCCAGGGACTCGATTTCCGTCCTGTCCCGGAGCGTGGCTACGGTCCCGAACACCGCAGGCCGCTGCCGGCCCCTCATGCCGGGCGGCCCCACTGCCGGCGCCTGGTTCACCACCAGGATGCGCGAGCCGGTGAGGTGGATCTCGTCGTGCGCCGTCCGGCCGGACTCGAAGAGACGGTGGAGGCTGGGATCGAGTGGCAGATCAGACAAGCGTGGGGCGGCTTCCGCCGCGGGATCGACATCGGACCGTTCCAGTCCCAGCAGTTCCGCGGCCTGGTCGTTGTACATGACCACCCTGCCGCCGGTGTCGATCAGGACCACACCTTCGCGGACCGAATGCAGGACCGACTCGTAATACGCGAACAACTGCGCCAATTGCTCCGGTCCCCAGCCCCTGGTGACCGAGCGCAGGTACCGCCCCAATAGCCACGAGGCCAGGGAGCCGCCTGCGAGCATGGCCAGGGAGATACCGATGATCGCCGTGAGTCGTGCTGACACGGCGACATCCACGGTGCGCACCGTGACACCCGCCGCCACGAGGGCCCGGACTTTGCCGGATGGATCCTCCACGGGGACGATGGTGCGCACGGACGGGCCCAGGGTGCCGGCGGTGACTTCGGTGAATGTCTGGCCGCGGAGGGCAGGATCGATGGTGCCGATGTACGGTTTGCCGATTTCGTCGGGGTTCGGATGGGTCCAGCGGGTCCGGTCCGGAGCCATGATGGTGATGAAATCGGCATGGGCATTGGCCGTCACCACCTGGGCGTACGGCTGCAGGGTGGCGGATGGATTCGGCGTGCCGGCTGCTTGGAGCACGAGCGGATTGGCTGCGATCGCGGCGGCCACTGCCTGCATGCGCTGGCCGGCGTCGTTGTAGGCCCGGTCTCTCGCGTCCAGGAAGGCAGCCGTGCCCACGATGGCGGTGAGCGCCAGCACGAACAGTAGATTCGCCACAAAGAGTCTGCGGGCAATGCTCCAGCGTCGGATCACGTGCTCCTTTCTGCGGGCCATCCTGTGACCAATATGAACGCAACAGTGATACATGTCACGCCGCGCCTAATGATGGGTATCACAGCAGAGCGACGCAGGGACATTTTGCAGGGACCACGGCGCTTTCCAGAGTATCTATAAGGAGCAAAGCCATGACCTCTCAAAGAGGAGAGATTGCACCCGCGAAGGCCGGGCGCAAGGGGCTGGACAAGTCGCATTACCTCTACATCGCCGTGATCGCCGCAGTTGTGCTGGGCGCCGTCGTCGGCTTGCTTTTCCCGGAAGTGGGTAAATCCCTCAAGCCCTTGGGTGACGGCTTCATCAAGCTCATCAAGATGATGATCGCCCCCGTCATCTTCTGCACCATCGTCCTGGGCATCGGATCGATCGCCAAGGCTGCCACGGTTGGCAAGGTCGGTGGGCTCGCACTCATCTACTTCCTGGTGATGTCCACCTTCGCGCTCGCCATCGGTTTGGTCGTTGGCAACATCATCCACCCGGGCGAGGGCCTGAAACTGATCCCGTACGACCCCAATGCGAAGGCTGCCACGAACAGTACCGCCGATTTCCTGCTGGGCATCATCCCCGGAGACATTCCGGTCCTGCCGACGCTCCTGGCCGCCATCCTGGTGGGCTTCGCGCTGCAACGCATGGGGTCCCAGGGCCAGCCGGTCCTCAAGGCAATCCAGCACGGGCAGGCACTCGTTTTCCGGATCCTCATCATGATCATGTGGCTGGCTCCGGTCGGCGCCTTCGGTGCGATCGCCGCAGTGGTCGGTGCCACCGGCGTGAAGGCAATTTTCGGAATGCTCACCCTGATGGTTGCGTTCTACATCACCTGCGCGCTGTTCATCGTCGTGGTGCTCGGCACCTTGCTCCGGGTTGTGGCAGGCGTCAGCATCTTCCAGCTGATGAAGTACCTGGCCCGCGAGTACCTGCTCATCTTCTCCACCTCGTCCTCCGAAGCGGCGCTGCCCAGGCTCATCGCCAAGATGGAGCACCTCGGCGTTTCCAAGCCGGTTGTTGGTGTCACGGTGCCTACCGGCTACTCCTTCAACCTCGATGGAACTGCCATCTACCTGACCATGGCCTCGCTGTTCGTCGCCAACGCCATGGGTATTCCGCTGGACCTCGGCGCCCAGGTATCGCTGCTGGTCTTCATGATCATTGCGTCCAAGGGAGCGGCCGGCGTTTCCGGAGCCGGCCTGGCCACCCTCGCCGCGGGCCTGCAGGCACACCGGCCCGAACTGCTGGGCGGCGTCGGGATGATCGTCGGCATCGACCGCTTCATGTCCGAAGCCCGCGCTTTGACCAACTTCACGGGCAACGCCGTCGCCACCGTGTTGATCGGTACCTGGGTCAAGGAAATCGACCGCAACCAGGTCACCAACGTCTTGTCCGGTGCGACGCCTTTCGACGAGTTGACCATGATCAGCCACCATGCTGAACCCGAGGTGAAAGAGGCCGTGGCCGCTTAGTCCGGCACGCCGTTCGGAAGCATCCATGCAGGCAAGGCAGGAACCCGCCAGGGGACCTGCCTTGCCTGCTTTTGATTGCATGTTTTACGGCACGCGGGCCCAACCTTCTACCTCAGCTAGAAGGTAAAGGCTCAAATTGCGGGCAATGTCAAGTTCCGCAAAATGCCGTGTCGGGCGCTGTAGCCTAGGTGGGGAGCAGTGCTGGTGCTGGAGACAGCCGCAGGAAATGACCGTCGTGGAGAGAGTGGATAAATACGTGAGCAGCGAACGGGGAACAACTACGCTGGAGGGCACGGATTTCGATCTGGAAGACGCCGTCATGGGGCCAACGGGCCGCCCGTACCGCGACTTCCCCGAACCCGCGCCGCTGGCCTCGCATGGCCCGGCCCGGGTCATCGCCATGGTCAACCAGAAGGGTGGCGTGGGCAAGACCACGTCAACCATCAACCTCGCCGCCGCGCTCGCAGAATTCGGCCGTCGCGTCCTGCTCGTTGACTTCGATCCGCAGGGAGCCCTTTCCGCAGGCCTGGGCGCGAACCCGCACGAGCTCGACCTCACCGTTTACAACGTCCTGATGGACCGCAAGGTGGACATCCGTGACGCCATCCAGAAGACCGGCGTCGAAGGCATCGACCTCCTACCGGCGAACATCGACCTCTCCGCCGCCGAGGTCCAGCTGGTCAACGAGGTAGCCCGCGAGCAAGTGCTTGACCGCGCCCTCAAGAGCGTCGAGGACGATTACGACGTCGTGCTCATCGACTGCCAGCCGTCCCTAGGCCTCCTGACGGTCAATGCACTGACGGCTGCGCATGGCGTCATCATCCCGCTGATCTGCGAATTCTTCGCCCTCCGCGCGGTGGCACTGCTCGTCGAAACGATCGAAAAGGTCCAGGACCGCTTGAACCCGCGCCTTCAAGTGGACGGCGTGCTCGCCACGATGTACGACGCGCGCACCCTGCACAGTCGCGAAGTCATTTCGAGGCTCGTGGAGGCGTTCGGGGACAAGGTCTTCGAGACGGTCATCAAGCGTTCCATCAAATTCGCCGACGCCACGGTCGCCGCGGAGCCGATCACCAGCTACGCGGGAAACCACATCGGTGCCGACGCCTACCGCCGCCTGGCCAAGGAACTGATTTCGCGCGGCGGCGCACCCTAGCCCGCGTGGCAGAGCCACTCACCCCTGAAGCCGGGCCCGTCCTGGTGGGCGACGCGCCGCCGTCGTACTCCTCCGGGAGTAACGCGGACGACGCCGGAGCCGCGCCTTCGGGACGAAAGGGCGGCTTCGAGGTCCGGCTGGCGAACTTCACCGGCCCCTTCGATCTCCTGCTCGGCTTGATCTCCAAGCACAAGCTGGACATCACGGAAGTTGCGCTGGCCACCGTCACGGACGAGTTCATCAAATACATCCGGCGGTTGCAGGAGTTGGGGGAGGACTGGGCGCTGGATGAGGCCAGCGAATTCCTGGTCATCGCCGCGACCCTCCTGGACCTCAAAGCCGCAAGGCTCCTGCCGGCGGGCGAAGTGGAAGACGCCGAGGACATTGCCTTGCTGGAAGCCCGGGATCTTCTTTTCGCCCGGCTCCTGCAGTACAAGGCCTTCAAGCAGGTGGCTGCGATCATGTCCGGCACCTTGGAGTCCGAAGCCCGGCGCTTCCCGCGGCAAGTTGCGTTGGAAGGGCATTTCGCTGCAATGTTGCCCGAGCTGATTTGGCGCCACACGCCCGAACAGTTCGCCGCGCTGGCGGCCAAGACCCTCGCGCCGAAGGACAACACGCCAGAGGAAGTCGGGCTCGACCACCTTCACGGAACACCCGTCAGCGTCAAGGAACAAGCCGAGATCATCGGGTACCGCCTGCAGCGCGGCCAGCCACAATCCTTCAGGGCGCTGATCGCGGACGCTGAGTCCACGCTTGTTGTCGTGGTCCGGTTCCTGGCGCTCCTCGAGCTGTTCCGCGACCGTGTGGTGGCGTTTGACCAGCCGGGTCCGCTCGCAGAACTGACCGTCCGCTGGACAGGGCGCCCCGAAGGGTGGAGCAGCGACAATGTGAGCGACGAATACGAGCAGGTCGACCAAGGAGAGGAACCGCTGTGAGCGAGCAGGATACAGGCGGGGACGGCCTCGCCGAGCTTGAGGCCCTGCCCGGAGGCGCCCGCGCGGCCCTCGAAGCCGTCCTGATGGTGATCGACCAACCGGCCACCGCGGAAGAGCTCGCTGCCGGGCTCAACGTGACGGTCGCCGTCGTCGAGGATTTGCTGGAGGGACTGCGGCAGGAGTATAGCGGCTATACTGTTAAAGCCCCGGGCAGGGACGCTGATGACTTGCACATTGATGCACGTGCCAGCGCTGCACCCCGGGGTTTTGAGTTGCGGAACGTTGCCGGCGGGTGGCGGATCTATTCACGCGCGGAATTTGCCGACGTCGTGGGCAGGTTCGTTCTCGAAGGCCAGACCGCGCGGCTGACGCAGGCAGCCCTTGAAACAATGGCGGTCATCGCGTACCGGCAGCCGGTTTCCAGGGCCAGGGTGTCGGCCATCCGCGGGGTCAATGTCGATTCAGTCGTCAGGACCCTTGTCCAACGCGGGCTGATCGAGGACTCGGGTACCGATCCTGAATCGGGGGCCATCCTTTACCGGACCACCTCGTATTTCCTCGAGCGCATGGGCATTGGCTCGGTGGCGGAACTGCCTCAATTGTCCCCCCACCTTCCGGGGCTGGAGGGCATCGAGGAGTTCTTCGACGCCGAACGCATGTAGCCGCGGGAACCCGCGGCGGCAGGCAAGGCAAAACAACTCAATATTGCAAGGATCTACAAACGCCCGGGCTAGTAGCGGGCAGAGTTCACACAGGGCAGATATCCTCTGTCCGGCTGGCTAATGTTGAGAAAGAACAAGCCGGCCACCATAACAAAAGGACGGGTCATGACACAGGCGGGACGCCAGGGTTCACCACGTAATAGTTCGGGACGAAACAATTCCGGACGCAACGAGTCGCAAGACTCAGGCCGCAGCAGCGCCGGCCGTACAGGAGGCAGCGGCTTCGGTGCCGGCCGGGGTGGCGCAAGCCGAGCCGGAGGCGCCTCCGGAGGCAGTAAGCGCAGCTTCTCCCCGGGCGGAGAACGCCCCTTCAAGCCCAGTCGTCCGCGTGAAGAGCGCCCCTTCGATCCGGACAACCCCACGTCGGCCGGAGGCTACGGGCGTCGTGACGACGCCGGCCGACAAGACGCAAGGCCGGCCAAGGCCCCCCGGAAGCCAGGCTCAAACAAGCCCGGCTTCGGCAAGGCTCCGGGCACCCCGGGCGCATTGAAGCCCAAGGCCAGCAACAAGAAGCAGTACGCTTCCCGCGCCTTCGGCAGTGAGCGCTTCGGCCAGAACCTTGGCCCGATCCGCAAGCCCCGCGGCCGCCGCGGCGAGGTGGCGCAGTCCGAGCAGCACGACGCCGATGGCGTGCGCCTGCAGAAGGTCATGGCCCAGGCAGGCGTGGCTTCCCGCCGCGTGTGCGAGGAAATGATCGAGGAAGGCCGCGTCGAGGTCAACGGCCAGCTCACCACCGAGCTCGGCATGCGTGTGGATCCCGCGACCGCCGTGATCCACGTGGACGGCATCCGGATCCAGCTCGATGACACCATGCTCTACATGGTGTTCAACAAGCCCAAGGGCGTCGTCTCCACCATGGAAGACCCCGAAGGCCGTCCCTGCATCAGCGACTTCCTGAAGTCCGCCAAGAACAAGGGCGAGCGTCTCTTCCACGTCGGCCGCCTTGACGTCGCCACTGAGGGCCTGCTGCTGCTGACCAACGACGGCGAACTCGCCAACCGCCTGACGCACCCCTCCTACGAGGTGCCCAAGACGTACCTGGTACAGGTCCGCGGTCCATTCCCGCAGGGCGTCGGTGCGCAGCTTAAGGCCGGCATCGAGCTCGAAGACGGCATCGCTTCCGTCGACTCCTTCAAGCTCGTGGACTCCACTCCGGGCCACGTGCTGATCGAGGTTGTGCTGCACTCCGGCAAGAACCGTATTGTCCGCCGTTTGTTCGAAGCCGTAGGGTTCCCCGTGCTTCGCCTTGTGCGCGTCAAGATCGGTCCCATCGGCCTGGGCGACCAGCGCCAGGGCAGCATCCGCAACCTCGGCAAGCAGGAAGTCGGACACCTCCTGGCCTCCGTAGGACTGTAAGGCATGTCGGCATTCCACTCGCACGGCCGGGGCCACCTTGACGGCCCGGTGGTCGTTTTCGGCACCGGGCTGCTCGGAGCCAGCATCGGTCTCGGCCTGCGTGGCCGGGGTGTCTCGGTGTTCCTTTCGGACCCCTCGCCAACCAACCAGGCCGTCGCCGTGGATATCGGTGCGGGCAGGCCTCTGTCCGAGCTTGCGAATCCGCCCCAGCTGGTTGTCGTCGCGGCGCCACCGGACGTGACGGCCGACGTCGTCGAGCGTGCCCTGGGTGAATACCCGGAGGCCGTTGTGGTGGACATTGCCAGCGTCAAGCTGGCAATCCAGGCCGATCTCCGTGCGCGTGGAGTGGACCTGTCCCGCTACGTGGGGACGCACCCGATGGCTGGGCGCGAGAAGTCGGGGCCCGTCGCTGCCCGCGGCGAGCTCTTCACGTCCATGCCCTGGGTCCTGTGCCCGTCCGACGAGACCAGTGCCGACGCGCTTCAGACTGCGCGTTCCCTTGCCGGGGACTTGGGGGCAATAGTCTCCCAGTTCACGGCGGAGGAGCACGATGAAGCCGTTGCGTTGGTGTCGCACTTGCCCCAAGTGATGTCATCGCTTCTCGCAAGCCGTTTGCAGGGGACACCGCTCCACGCGCTGTCCCTGGCCGGCAACGGGCTGCGGGACACCACGAGGATTGCTGCCAGCGATCCCACCCTTTGGGTGCAGATCCTTGGCAACAATGCGGCCAAGATGGTGGATATCCTCCATGGTGTCCGTGAGGACCTCAACCGTCTGATCGGTACCTTGGAGGATCCCACAGCCCCCGGTGCGCGGCTGGACCTTGCCCAGCTCATCAGCGAAGGCAACGCCGGGCAGGCCCGGATCCCGGGAAAGCACGGCGGACCCCCGCAGGCATATTCATGGCTTACAGTTCTGGTAGACGACCGGCCCGGGCAGATCGCCAGGCTGTTGACGGAGATCGGCGAGATCGGCGTCAACGTCGAAGACCTCCGCCTGGATCACTCGTCCGGGCAGAACGTTGGCATGGTGGAACTTTCAGTCATGCCCAACAAACATGACCTCCTTGTTGAAGCCTTGACCGACCGTGGATGGCGGGTACTCCAGTAATGACACGTGAACTATTCGGTCCGGAGACCGTAGTACGCCCGGGCAAGCCGCTCGTTGTCGCCATCGACGGCCCGTCCGGCTCCGGCAAGTCCAGCGTCAGCAAGGAAGTTGCCCGGCGCTTGAAGCTCGCCTATCTGGACACGGGTGCGATGTACCGTGCTTTGACCTGGTACTGCCTCAAGACCGGCATCGACCTCGCCGACGGTGCCGCCGTCGAGCAGGCCTCAAAGGATTTGCCGCTTGAACTGAGCACCAGCGCCAACGTCGAATACGTCAGTGTTGCCGGGGTGGACATCACAGAGGAAATCCGCGAGCCGAGGATCTCCTCGTCCGTCAGCGCCGTTGCGACCACCCTGGGTGCCCGCAATGAACTGATTCGTCGACAGCGCCAGCTGATCGAACAGCACCACCGCCGCATGGTGGTGGAGGGACGGGACATCACCACCGTCGTCGCGCCCAACGCGGAGGTCCGCATGCTGCTGACCGCCAGCGAGGAAGCGCGGCTGCGGCGCCGCGGCCTCCAGTTGGGCGGGACGCAGAGCCAGGAGCAGCTTGCCGCCCAAGTGATCCACCGCGACGCCAAGGACTCCACTGTGGTGAACTTCACCCAAGCGGCCGACGGCGTCGTAACGCTGGATTCCTCGGAGCTGGACTTCGAAGAAACGGTCGAAACGGCATTGAGCATTGTGGGCAAGGTCATCTACGGTGACTGAAGCCCGGCTCCCGGCGCGCTGGACCATGATGTGGAGCCGGCCTGTTGGCTGGCTGTTGGACCACGTCCTGTACCGGACCGCGATCAGCGGACGCTCCAATGTTCCCAAATCCGGCCCGGTCATTTTCGCGGGCAACCACATCAGCTTCTTGGATGGGCCGGTGATGTTCGGCGCGGCTCCGCGGGCCATGCACATCCTGGTCAAGAAAGAGATGTTCAAGGGTTTCCTTGGACGGGTGCTTCGTGCCTCGGGGCAGATTTCCATCGACCGCTCCGGTGACCGCTCGGCTCTCCAGCTCGGAAAGAAAGTGCTCGACGCCGGCCGTTGCGTGGGGATTCTCCCTGAAGGAACGCGGGGGAGCGGCACCGCCGGCAACATCAGCAACGGCGTCGCATGGCTCGCGCTGATGTCCGGGGCCACAGTGATTCCCGTGGCTATCCTCGGAACGCGGATCGGCGACGAACACCGTGACTCCATTCCGAGGCTGCGCCGACATCTGCACGTCAGTTTCGGAGCCCCCTTGAATGTGACCCGCAGAAATGGCGAGTCGGGGCGTGTTTCAATGGACAGGGCGGCCGCGGAGATCCGCGCTGCGCTGGCTGGACACGTCCAGGATGCCGTCAAGACCACCGGTCAGTCCCTTCCGGGGGACTAATGCACCGGCCCACAGCCAATGCAGCACCGCCAAGAAGAAGTAGCCGGGACGCCGGCAGATCACCACTAAGGAAAGTGCAATGAGCGATACGACTCACAAATCCGGCAACATCGGAGCCGGCGACGACGAATACACGCCCACCGGCACCGACCAGGTGGCTGAAAACCTCGCCGCCCTGGACGACGACGAAGCCGAACTCCGTGCAGCCTCCCTCCGGGCGGGCCTGGAAGACTACGACCTCGACGAGGACGACGCAGCCCTGCTGAGTGGACTCTACGACGACGAAGGCGACGACGGCCCCCTCAAGCTTGACCCGGTCCTGGCCATCATTGGCCGCCCCAACGTCGGCAAGTCCACGCTGGTGAACCGCATCCTTGGCCGCCGCGAGGCCGTCGTCGAGGACACCCCGGGCGTTACCCGTGACCGCGTCATGTACTCGGCACACTGGAACGGCCGCAACTTCACGCTGGTGGACACCGGTGGCTGGGAGCACGATGCCAGGGGCATCCACGCCCGCGTCGCCGAGCAGGCCGAGATGGCCGTGGAACTGGCCGACGCCGTGCTCTTCGTGGTGGACTCCGCCGTTGGCGCCACTGCCACGGACGAAGGCGTCATGAAGATGCTGCGCAAGTCCAAGAAGCCGGTCATCATGGTGGCCAACAAGGTGGACGACTTTGCGCAGGAAGCGGACTCGGCAACGCTCTGGGGCCTTGGCTTCGGCGAGCCGTACCCGGTGTCCGCCCTCCATGGCCGCGGCGTTGCCGACCTCCTGGACCACGTCATGGACACCTTGCCGGAGTTCTCCACGGTGGAAGGCGTCGAGCGCTCCGGCGGTCCCCGCCGCATTGCCCTCATCGGCCGCCCGAACGTCGGCAAGTCCTCCTTGCTGAACAAGCTGGCCGGCTCCGAGCGCGTGGTGGTTGATCCCCTCGCCGGGACCACCCGCGACCCCGTGGACGAATTCATCGAACTCGGCGGCCGCACGTGGCGCTTCGTGGACACCGCAGGCATCCGCCGCCGCCAGCACATGGCGCAGGGCGCGGACTTCTACGCCTCCCTGCGTACGCAGGCCGCGCTCGAAAAGGCGGAGGTCGCCGTCGTGCTCCTGGCCGTTGACGAGGTGCTCAGCGAACAGGACGTCCGCATCTTGCAGCTCGCCATCGAGTCGGGCCGCGCGCTCGTCCTCGCGTTCAACAAGTGGGACCTGCTCGACGACGAACGTCGCCGCTACCTTGAGCGTGAAATCGAGCAGGACCTGGCACACGTTGAATGGGCTCCGCGCGTCAACATCTCCGCCAAGACCGGCTGGCACAAGGACCGTCTTGTGCCCGCACTGGACCTCGCCTTGGAGAGCTGGGACAAGCGCATCCCCACCGGACGCCTCAACGCGTTCCTGGGCGAGCTCGTGGCTGCCCACCCGCACCCGGTCCGCGGCGGCAAGCAGCCGCGCATCCTGTTCGGCACCCAGGCGTCCAGCCGTCCGCCGAAGTTCGTGCTCTTCACCACGGGCTTCCTGGACCCCGGATACCGCCGGTTCATCACCCGCCGGCTGCGGGAAACCTTTGGCTTCGACGGCACGCCGATCGAGGTCAACATGCGCGTCCGCGAAAAGCGCGGCAAGAAGCGCTAATTGAGACGCGCATCACAGATGACACCCGCCAAGGTGGCATTGAGAACCTCGAACATCGTGTAAGCTTTTTGAGGTGGTTCGGCCGGACTGCTTAGGTGAAAACCTAGGCGGAGAACGGCAGGACTGACGGGCTGTAGCGCAGCTTGGTAGCGCACTTGACTGGGGGTCAAGGGGTCGCAGGTTCAAATCCTGTCAGCCCGACCAGAAAGCCGTGGGAACTCTAGGGTTCCCACGGCTTTTGCGTTTAAGCGTTGGTGTTGCAGTGAGTGCGTGGACTCCGCTCATCTAAAGGGATCGTCAGCGCTGGGATGTCGGATTCTGCTCAATCACTCGAATGGATTAACTTCGGACCCGCGAAATCACGGGTCCGGCAACGTCGGCGAAAAGAGTGATCCAGCAGAATCCGACGGTGTTCCCGAGATTCTCGCCCGACCTGAACATGCCGTCCTGACCTTCTTTGACGGGCCAAGGCGTTGAAACGACGTGACTCGCGGTGTCGCAAGCGCTTTCCCAAACCAAAGAAGGTCAGGATGGCGCATGCATCGAGGTGCGGAATGATCCAGCAGAATCCGGTGCACTCCGAGGAAGGCGTACTCATTTCCAAGGCCATGGGCACAGACCGCGAGAGATCAATTTGCAGCGGGGGACAACCTGGCGGGCAATTCCAAAGGTAGCTTGACGCCGAGGGCGCTTTCTAAATGGTCTTTTTTGAGATCTGTGTTTCACCACAGTTTGCACTCGAGGTATGTATGACGCTGACAGTGACCAAGGCTTCGGCTATGACAAGGCTTATTGGAAGCACTGAATCAAGAGTGTCGCGGCCGTTAAATTCGTGATGGACGGGCCTGGTACCTGGCAAGGAACCGATTGGACCACCACAGTTTATGGAAACAAGATCCGTTGCAAGTAAGGATTACCGGTCCTCGTACTATGGCCAATGGGTTGGAGGTACTCTCGGCTCGAAGACCGCTTACTGTCTTGGTTCCACTGTTTGCCCCTGGTGGGTGACGGGAGCACTCGATGGGACTCTCAACAGATCGGCAGCCTCGGGGGCTGATTGGACCGCGGGTTCGTCCCCCTCCGTCACCTCAGACCCGATGTTTATTAGTTACAAGCCGATCAAAGTCGGGACCAAAATTAACAAGGAGGACTTTGATGAGCAGCAGAAGAGTTTCACGAGCCTCAATATGGGCCCTGTCAGATACAGGCACGCTGTATCTATTGATGCCACCCGAATCGCAGTCGTCTACGACGATTGGCGAAGTGAGCTGGCTGGTCGGGTTTATGACCTGCGCCTCCTCGAAGAGCTGGACTTCGACCGGCGTCAGCGAATTCAAACCGCCCTGGGCATCGTGCTAGGAGAGCTTGTTGAACCAACGGATGAAGGAAGAGAACGGGACAGCGCGGTTCTGAAGCCGATTAACGCAAAGTACCCGGGAATCCACTGGTTCGGGAGCGTTCCATAGAGAAGCATCAGTTCGGTCCTTGACACGTGCACATTTGAGCGTTGGCCCTATTCACTGCAGTGAATAGGGCCAAGCTACGAAATCGCTTTGCGAGTTCAGAATATTCGAACCCTCACCCTGGCCCTGCCATGCGCCGAATACCTACGAACAGGATCAGCGTCAGGTAGATCCAGATAGAAGAGAAGATGCTCAACCCGGTCTGTTGGCTTGCCGTCAAATGCAACGGTTCGGCGAAAAGCGTCGACATCGCACGCGCTGCCAGCCCAGGTAGAGCGCAGACCGTCATCAATGCGAAGAGCCTGGGCGAGCGAAGATATATGCCGACGAGCAGCCATCCGAGGGCGAGCCCCCATAGCGGCAATTGCACGGGTGTATGCACCACCTTTCGATTTCTTGGGCATCAGCAATATATGGCCGACATTTGGCGTCTAAGTGGTCAAATCCAAGAATTAAGTGGTCTGCAGTTTCTATCTACGTGTTCAATTCCGCGAGATCTCGGGGTTCTTGCCGAGCGTCTACGTGTGCCCAGGCCGCCGTCTACGTGTTGGACCGCCTCCATCTATCATTGGACGGTGAGCGAAACACTTCCCCCTTGCCCTGAATGCGCTAGCGAATACACCTACGAGATGGGTGCCTTGCTGGTCTGCCCCGAGTGCGCCCATGAATGGTCGCCGGCCGCGTCTGATGAGGCAGAAGCCGAGTTGACGGACATCAAGGACGCTGTGGGCAATGTGCTCTCAGACGGGGATACCGTGACGGTGATCAAGGACCTCAAGGTCAAGGGGAGCGCCACAGCCATCAAGGTCGGAACCAAGGTCCGCAACATCCGCCTCGTGAATGGCGTGGGGGATCACGACATCGACTGCAAGGTGGATGGCTTCGGCCCCATGCAGCTCAAGTCCAGCGTGGTCAAGAAGGTCTGACGCGCCCCCAAAGGCAACCCCCAGTCCCAAAGACAACAAAACCCCGCCGTTCCACTGAAGGAGCGGCGGGGTTCGTCGTTTCGCGCCTCACCCCGCGAAACAAACCTCAGGCCCCCTGCAACGCCCCCAACGCCTTCACCAAGGGCTCAAGCTCCGGCACCGATTCTGCGGCCGTCAAGGACTCCGCGAGGGTTTCGTCGTGCACCGGCCGGGCCGCCAGCAACAGCTTCTGGCCCGCTTCCGTAAGCTCGGTGTAAATCCCGCGCCGGTCGTCGGCGCACAGGATTCTGGTCAGCAGCCCCCGGTCTTCAAGCCGGTTCACTAAGCGGGTCGTGGCGCTGCTGGACAGTGCTGTTGCCCTGGCGAGCTGCTGCATCCGCATGTGCCAGCCGTCCTGGCGGCTCAACGCGTCAAGCACCGTGTACTCGACCACCGAAAGATCCGCAGCGGACTGCAACGCCTTCTCAAGCGCTGCCTCGATGTTGCCGTGCAGCGCGGCGAGAGTCCGCCACCCCTGCGCGCGCACCTCAACGGCGTCGTCCTTGATGCCCATGTTTCCCGTAACTCCTGCCGATTGATGAAGAAACCAGACGCCCGCAAAGTAGTTGCTTGCGCAATTACATGGCGCGTGCAACTATATATGGAGCGTCTGCAACTAATTCTACGGTTCTCGGCGGCGCACTTCCACTCTCACGGGAATCCATCCCCACAAAGGAGCAACAACATGCCCGCAGGGTTGATCGCCCTTGCCCTGGGCGGATTCGGCATTGGCTTGACCGAGTTTGTCATCATGGGCCTCTTGCCCGAGATTGCCGCTGACTTCGGAGTCAGCGAAGCGGCCGCAGGGTGGTTCATCACCGGCTATGCGCTCAGCGTTGTTGTCGGCGCCCTTCTTGTGACGGCGGCCGTCACCCGCCTGCCCCGCAAGCCTGTGCTCATCGGGCTCCTCGTCCTGTTCATCGCCGGCAACTTCCTCTCCGCCATCGCGGACAGCTACCCGGCCATGCTGATAGGGCGCATTGTCGCCGCCCTCTGCCACGGCGCGTTCTTCGGTATCGGCTCAGTGGTGGCGGCCGGTTTGGTTCCGGCCCACAAGAAGGCGGGAGCCATTGCCATCATGTTCACGGGCCTCACCGCCGCCAATGTGCTGGGCGTGCCCTTCGGAACGTTCCTCGGCCAGAACTTCGGCTGGCGGTCCACGTTCTGGGCTATCACCATCATCGGCGTTGTCGCGCTCATGGGCATCGCCCTCATGGTCCCGCGCACCACGGAAGGGACCGCGACCAGCAGCCTCCGCAGCGAGCTTGGTGCATTCACGTCCGGCCAGGTGTGGCTGTCCATCATCGTCACGATTCTCGGCTTCGGCGGCATGTTCGGCGCCTTCACCTACATCGCCTTCACCCTGACCGAGGTCTCCGGATTCGATCCACACGCCGTCCCGTGGCTCCTCGTCCTGTTTGGCGCCGGGCTGTTCGTCGGAAACATCGCCGGCGGCAAAGCGGCCGACAAATCCATCGACAAAACCCTCATGGTCATCCTCGCGGGCCTGGCGCTGGTGCTCGTGTTCTTCGCGCTCACCGCCGCGAGCCCCGCGGCCACCCTGTTCTCACTGGCACTCATGGGCGGCTTTGGCTTCGCTACGGTCCCGGGTCTCCAGATGCGCGTCATGCACTTTGCCGCCACCGCGCCCACCCTCGCCTCCGGCGCGAACATCGGCGCCTTCAACCTGGGCAACGCCCTCGGCGCCTGGCTGGGCGGAGTCACCATCACCATGGGCCTGGGTTACACCTCGCCGATCTGGGCCGGGGCCGCCATCACCGTAGCAGCCCTGCTCGTCATGATCGCCGCCGCGGCGGCGGCCCGGCGTGGGGGAGCGGCGCAGTCCGCTTCCGCACCGCAAGCAGCCCCCGACGTCGTTCGCGAACCTGAGGAGGCACCGGTCGCCTAGGCGAACCGCAAGGAAGCCCGCCACCTGTTTTTCAAGGACAGTGGCGGGCTTCCCCGGGGTTCAGGAGCCTTCGCTGCTGCCGCGTTTGGCCAGGGCCTCGCCGTTGGTCTGGCACGTGGGACAGTACTGCAGGGAAGTCCCCACGAATGCCACCTCCCGTACGGTGTCCCCGCAGACCGGACACGGCTCTCCGGTCCTGCCGTGCACGCGCATCGAGGCTTTCTTGGCGGGCTTCAGTTCGTCGGGCAGCTTGCCTGCGAATACCCGGGCCGCTCCCGCGAGTATGTCCTTCATCGTGGTGAAGAGGCGCTCCACCTCCTCCGGCTCCAGCGACGAAGCGTGGGCAACCGGAGACAACTTCGCTGCGTGGAGGATTTCGTCGCTATAGGCATTCCCGATACCCGCGATGAGTTTCTGGTTCTTCAGGACCCCCTTGACCTGCTGCCGCTTCGTGAGAAGCCTGCTGAACTGCTCCAATCCGAAGGCCGGATCGAGGGGATCCGGGCCGAGCTCGGCAATGCCATTGACTTCCTCGGGCTGACGAACGATGAAGAGGGCCAAACCCTTCCAGGTGCCCGTGTCGGCAAGCGTGACGTCGTAATCGTGGCCATTGTTCGAAAAGCCCAATTGTGCGGCGAAGTAGCCGGCTGTCGCGGTCGCTTCAGTGTCCGGTTGGTTGTCGGCGAACCATAGCCAGCCGGACTTCGCAAAACTGACAACCAAGTAGGCGGGCTCCGCATCGGCGCCCTGGGATACGGCAACCATCTCGAAAACGAGGAATTTCCCCCGCCGGCCGACCGCTTCGACGGTCCGCCCGATCAGCGATTCATGGGGAATATCCGCCATTTTCAGGGCGAACGCCGATGGCAGATGGAACTGCGTGAGCCGTGCCCCGGACAGTTGCTCGTCCAGAAAGTCGGTCAAGGCGGTGATTTCGGGCAGTTCCGGCATGATCGCGCTCCTCCGACGGCGTTGCAGGACTATGCGGCTCGAGTCTGCTTCCAATCATTCCAGACACCTGTGGGGAGGGGGCATGGATGTGCTTATACTTTCAGCGGTGGCCGGATGACCGGGCCGCCGTCGTGGTCCGAAATGTCCCGATGAAAGGCGACTCATGAGCAACATTCCTGCCGATCTTTCCTACACCGCCGAACATGAATGGGTCAGTGCCCCGAATGCAGACGGCGTCGTGCGCGTCGGCATCACGGACTTCGCCCAGGATGCACTCGGCGATGTCGTGCACGCCCAGCTGCCCGAGCCCGGCACTACCGTGAAGGGCAACGACGTCGTGGGTGAAGTCGAATCCACGAAGAGCGTGAGCGACATATATGCCCCGGTCAGCGGCGAAATTATTTCCCGCAACGAGGCTCTCGACACCGACTCTGCCCTGATCAACTCGGATCCCTACGGTGACGGCTGGCTGTTCGAGGTAAAGCTTTCGGAAGCTGACGCCATCGAGACCCTTCTCAGTGCATCAGAGTACGAACAACAGGTAGGCTAAATGGTATCTGGCCCGCCAAGTCGGTTCTCCCCGGAACGCCGGGAGCGACGGCGGCGGGCCAGCGACCTGTTTGGCCCGGGGGAACCGGGCAGTTGCGTAACCGGCAGTTTTGTCAACTGCCGGCGGATGAGGAGGATTTCCATGGTTGGCGGCAAGCGGAACCACGCCCGGGACGAGCACGGTGCTGTAGAACAGCCAACCTCGGAGACCACCTCAATCCAGCTCACGCCCGTGCGCCACCACGAGCCGGATGCCCGTCCGCCGCTGGCCGCCGAGGAGCGCGCCGCGGTCCAGGCATTGCCTCCTGGATCGGCCTTGCTGATTGCGCACACCGGCCCGAATGCCGGCGCGCGGTTCCTTCTGGACTCCGACACCACCACCGCTGGCCGCCACCCGGATGCGGACATCTTCCTGGATGACGTGACGGTTTCGCGCAAGCACGTGGAGTTCGTGCGTACCCCCGAGGGCTTCGAAGTGGTGGACACCGGAAGCCTCAATGGCACCTACGTCAACCAGGACCGGGTGGACAACGTCCTGCTCAAGAACGGCAGCGAGGTCCAGATCGGGAAGTTCCGCCTCACCTACTACCTGAGCCCTGCCCGCGCAGCAGGCCAAGACTGATTCCGGGTACGCCTGTGGCACTGCCCCAGCCGGAACGGCGAGGACCGCAGGTCCTCAACATCGGGGAGGTCCTCGCCCAACTCAGCGACGATTTTCCCACCATGACGGCGTCCAAGATCCGTTTTCTTGAGGAAAAGGGACTGATCAATCCGAAGCGCACTCCTGCCGGGTACCGGCAATACGCCGAAAGCGACGTCGAGCGCCTCCGCTTCGTGCTGGCCCTCCAGCGTGACCAGTACCTGCCCCTGAAGGTCATCAAGGACTACCTTGACGCGATCGACCGTGGCGAGCGTCCCGAAAACCTCCCGCCGGGCGTGTCGGTGTCCCCACGGATTGTCTCGGACGAACTTGCGGCCGAGCTGCAGGGCCGCGCACGCGCCCTGAGCGAGGAACAGTTGCGGACGGAATCCGGGGCCAGCGTCCCGCTCTTGCAGTCCCTCCTCAGTTACGGGCTCATCAGCCACGTCAACGGCAAATTCGACGAACACGCCCTTCAAGTGGCGCGTGCCTGCGTCCAACTTGAAAGCCACGGACTTGAGCCGCGGCACCTCCGTCCGTTCCAGGCCGCGGCCGAGCGCGAATTCGGCTTGGTGGAGCGCGTCGTCGCTCCTCTGACGTCCCGCAAGGACGCGGCATCGCAATCCAGGGCTGCCGAAGCCGCCCGGGAAATCAGCGAACTCTGCCTCAGCCTGCATCGAGCCTTGGTGCAGGACCGTATCTCCCGTATGGACGCATGATGATTGAGGTCGAGATCGTTGGAGTGCGGATTGAACTGCCTTCAAACCAGCCTCTGGTCCTCCTCCGTGAGATGCACGGGGAACGCCATGTCCCTATTTGGATCGGCACGCCCGAAGCAAGCGCTATCGCCTTGGCCCAGCAAGGCGTGGTGCCGCCCCGGCCGATGACCCACGATCTGATGATCGACGTCGTTGAAGCACTCGGCCACACGATCATCAGCGTGAACATCGTCGCGGTCGAGGACAACATCTTCTACGGCCAACTCCAGTTCGACGACGGCACCGTAGTGAGTTCCCGCGCTTCCGATGCGCTGGCGCTTGCCTTGCGGGCGAAATGCCGCATCTGGTGTGCCGACGCCGTCATGGAAGAAGCCGGCGTCCGGATCACCGAACACGACGAAGGCGAAGACACCGAGCCGGGCCCCGAAGTTGACGAGGAACGGGAATTGCGCCGCTTCCGGGAGTTCCTGGACGACGTAGAGCCCGAGGATTTCGAAGGCTGAAGGTAGCCTAAGGTTAAAGTTGAGGGTGAAAGTTTCGACACGATCTGAAAATGCCCGGACGTCTTTGACCTAAGGCTCCCGCACGCCTAACGTCGAAGATATCAAGTTCCCGTTGCATGCAGGTCGCGCGCAAGTCACACTGAAAGGTGCGGACGCGTTGAAATTACACGAGTGCATTTCCCCTTTCGTGTTGCCCCCGTATGCACCATCCCCAAGGGAACTTCTGACAAGGAGGGTCACGTGAGTCCCAAAGGCGAAGCAGGCGAGCTAAAGCAGGCCTCGACAGGCGTTGCTGTACCCGCAAGCGGTGCCCAGGGTCTGCTTTTCACCGAGGACCTTCCGGTCCTGGATGAAGATGCCGGCTACCGTGGCCCCACCGCGTGCAAGGCGGCGGGGATTACCTACCGCCAGCTGGACTACTGGGCACGCACAGGCCTTGTTGAACCCGCCGTGCGGGGAGCCGCCGGTTCCGGATCGCAGCGGCTCTATGGCTTCCGGGACATCCTGGTTCTCAAAGTCGTCAAGCGGCTCCTGGACACAGGCGTGTCCCTCCAACAGATCCGCACGGCCGTCGAACACTTGCGCGAACGCGGAGTGGAAGACCTGGCGCAAATCACGCTCATGAGCGATGGCGCGAGTGTCTATGAATGCACTTCAGCGGACGAGGTCATTGACCTGGTGCAAGGCGGCCAGGGCGTATTCGGCATCGCAGTGGGCCGCGTCTGGCGCGAAGTCGAAGGCAGCCTAGCTGCGCTCCCGAGCGAACACGCGGTAGAACAGCCCTTTCCGGACGACGAACTCAGCAAGCGCCGTTCCGCCCGCCGCACCGGCTGAACCGCCGTCGGGATTGCCGCCAGCGGCCACTGAAGACCAATGAAGCCGCCTTCCGACAGGAAGGCGGCTTCATCCTTTTTCGAAGGGGGTGGCTTCTGGCTCGCAGAGCCCCTCAGCGCTTACGGCGTTCCCGCGTGCCGTTGTTTGAGGACAACATGTTCTCCAGGAGCGAGTCGAACAGCTTGGCGGTGTTCTTCGCCGAGTCGCCAGGCCAGTGGTGCACGGCGTGGGCGGCCCCCTGGATTTGCTGCCAATTCGCCTGCTCCGGAATATGCGGTGCCAGCAACAGCTCGCCGAACATCGATTCCATCTCGGCGAGCCGGAACGTGTGCTCGGACGAGGCGGGACGGACCCTGTTGGCAACGATCCCTGCAGGAGCCAGCTGGGGAGCGAACTCCTGGCGGAACAATTGGATGGCGCGCATGGTGCGTTCCGTGCCGGCCACCGAGAAGAGCCCTGGTTCGGCAACAAGGACCACGCGGTCACTCGCGCTCCAGGCCATGCGGGTGAGGCCGTTGAGGGACGGCGGGCAGTCGACGAGTACCAGCTCGTACTTTTCGGCCGGGGCAAGGACAGCAGTCAGGCGGCGGAGATCGCGGCGCCCAAGATCCGGCCGGTCGTAGATTCCGGTGTAGGCGGATCCGACGGCGACGTCGAGGGCCGTCCCGCCGCCGTTGCCGTGGGGGTGGTCAACCCAGCCGCTGCTGACCACGTTGTCCAAGAGTCTCGCCTTGCGGGGGTTCTTCAGCATGCGGCCAATGTCGAGCTGGTCGCCGGCCTGGACGCCGAGGGCCGTAGTGGCGTCGGCGTGGGGATCCAGGTCCACGACAAGGGTGGGGATCCCTGCGGCCAGTGCGGCCGAGGCCAACCCAGTGGTTACGGATGTCTTGCCCACGCCGCCTTTGAGGCTGCTGATGCTGACTACTTGCACTTGAAAACCCAAAACCTAACGCCGGTTGCCGTGTCGCGGTGCTTGTGTTCCGGCCTTGCCGGAACCGGGGCCCTGCCGCTGCCCTTCAACATCATATGTTGAGTGGCAACAGATTCCTGCCTTATCGGCCCGGAGCGGCTTTGACGGACTATTACTTCGCTGGCTTATTAGCACGTGAAACTGCATCGTGCGCGAAGGTACACTGCTCGTGACGAATTCCTGTGTGACTGTCACCACAAAGATTTGTGTTTGGGTATGGAGGTCTTACACACTGTGACCACCGACCGTTACACCCGCAATGATGCAGGAGAAGCATGTTTTCCAAGATTCTGGTGGCTAATCGCGGCGAAATCGCGATCAGGGCCTTCCGCGCTGGCTACGAACTCGGCGCCAAGACCGTAGCGGTCTTCCCGTATGAGGATCGCAATTCGATCCACCGGCAGAAGGCTGATGAGGCTTATCTGATCGGCCAGGAAGGCCATCCGGTCCGCGCGTACCTTGACGTGGACGAGATTGTCCGTGTCGCCAAGGAAGCGGGTGCAGACGCAATCTACCCGGGCTACGGATTCCTGTCCGAAAACCCGGACCTCGCCCGGGCGGCGCAAGACGCCGGCATCACGTTTGTGGGCCCGCCCGCGGAGGTGCTTGAGCTTGCCGGCAACAAGGTAGCCGCACTCGAGGCCGCCCGCAAAGCCGGTGTGCCGGTCCTGAAGTCCAGCGCACCGTCCCGCGACGTCGACGAACTTATCGCCGCGGCGGACCAGATCGGATTCCCGATCTTCGCCAAGGCCGTCGCCGGTGGCGGTGGCCGCGGCATGCGCCGGGTGGAGACCCGTGAGGACCTTCCGGAGGCACTCCAGTCGGCCATGCGCGAGGCGGACGCTGCATTCGGCGATCCCACCATGTTCCTCGAGCAGGCAGTGCTGCGTCCCCGCCACATCGAGGTCCAGATCCTGGCCGATGCCGAGGGCAATGTCATGCACCTCTTCGAGCGCGACTGCTCCCTGCAGCGCCGCCACCAGAAAGTCGTGGAAATCGCTCCGGCCCCCAACCTGGACGAGTCCATCCGCCAGGCCCTGTACCGGGATGCCGTGGCTTTCGCGAAGGCCCTGAACTACGTCAACGCCGGAACAGTCGAGTTCCTGGTGGACACCGAGGGCGAACGCGCCGGCCAGCACGTCTTCATCGAGATGAACCCGCGCATCCAGGTTGAGCACACGGTCACCGAGGAAATCACTGACGTGGACCTCGTCCAGGCGCAGATGCGCATCGCCTCGGGGGAGACCCTCGCAGACCTCGGCTTGAGCCAGGAGACGGTATTCATCAAGGGTGCAGCCCTGCAGTGCCGCATCACCACGGAAGATCCCGCCAACGGATTCCGGCCCGACGTCGGAAGGATCACCGGCTACCGTTCCGCGGGCGGCGCCGGCGTCCGTCTCGACGGCGGCACGGTCTACTCGGGTGCCGAAATCAGCCCCCACTTCGACTCCATGCTGGTCAAGCTGACCTGCCGCGGACGCGACTACCCGGCCGCAGTGGCCCGCGCCCGGCGCGGCCTGGCCGAGTTCCGGATCCGGGGCGTGTCCACCAACATCCCCTTCCTCCAGGCCGTCCTGGCCGATCCGGACTTCATTGCCGGCAACGTGGCGACCGACTTCATCGACAAGCGCCCCGAACTGCTGAAGTCCCACGTCTCCGCTGACCGCGGAACCAAGCTCCTGACCTGGCTGGCCGATGTGACGGTCAACAAGCCCAACGGCGAACTCAAGGTCCACTCGGACCCCGCAGCCAAGCTCCCGTCGATTGCCGGGACCGTTGCACCGGCCGGCTCGCGCCAGAGGCTGCAGGAGTTGGGCCCGGAAGACTTTGCGAAGGCGCTGCGCGAGCAGCAGGCCGTGGCCGTCACGGACACCACCTTCCGCGATGCCCACCAGTCGCTCCTCGCAACCCGTGTCCGTACCCGCGACCTGGTCGCGGCCGGTCCCGCGGTCTCCGCCCTTCTGCCCGAACTGCTCTCGGTCGAAGCCTGGGGTGGTGCCACCTACGACGTCGCCCTGCGCTTCCTCGGCGAGGATCCTTGGGACCGGTTGGCCGCCCTGCGCAAGGCCCTCCCGAATGTCTGCCTTCAGATGCTGCTCCGTGGCCGCAACACGGTCGGGTACACGCCCTACCCCGAGGAAGTCACCGAGGCGTTCGTCAACGAGGCCGCGGCAACGGGCATCGACATCTTCCGCATCTTCGACGCCCTCAACGACGTCAACCAGATGGCTCCGGCCATCCGCGCGGTGCGGGCCACCGGCACAGCAGTAGCGGAGGTTGCACTCTGCTACACCGGCGATCTCCTCGACCCGAACGAGAACCTGTACACCCTCGACTACTACCTGGACCTCGCCCAGAAGATCGTCGACGCCGGTGCGCACATCCTCGCCATCAAGGACATGGCCGGACTGCTCCGCCCGGCGGCCGCAGCCAAGCTTGTCAGCGCCTTGCGTGAACGCTTCGATCTTCCGGTCCACCTGCACACGCACGACACCGCAGGCGGCCAACTGGCCACCTTGTTGGCTGCCGTGGAAGCCGGCGTGGACGCCGTCGATGTCGCATCAGCCTCCCTGGCCGGTACGACGAGCCAGCCGTCGGCGTCGGCGCTTGTGGCTGCCCTGGCACATACCCCGCGCGACACCGGGCTCAGCCTGGCCAGTGTCAGCTCCCTGGAGCCCTACTGGGAAGCGGTCCGCAGGGTCTACGCGCCGTTCGAGTCCGGGCTTCCCGGTCCCACCGGCCGGGTGTACCAGCACGAAATCCCGGGCGGCCAGCTGTCCAACCTGCGCCAGCAGGCCATCGCGCTGGGCCTTGGCGAGCGTTTCGAGGCCATTGAGGACATGTACACCGCCGCGGACCGCATTTTGGGCCGCTTGGTCAAGGTGACGCCGTCGTCCAAGGTCGTCGGCGATCTCGCGCTGCACCTCGTGGGAATCCACGCCGATCCTGCGGACTTCAACGAAAACCCACAGAACTACGACATCCCGGACTCCGTCATCGGCTTCCTGTCGGGCGAATTGGGAGATCCTCCCGGAGGATGGCCGGAGCCGTTCCGCACCAAGGCGCTCCAGGGCCGCAGCATCAAGGTCCGCGACGTCGAACTGAGCGCCGAAGACAGTGCTGCGCTCAAGGGCGATTCCAAGTCCCGCCAGCGAACCTTGAACCGGCTGCTGTTCGAGGGGCCCACCAAGGACTACCTCAAGAGCGTGGATACCTACGGCAATTTGTCGGTACTTGATACCCGCGACTACCTGTACGGCCTCCAGCTCGGTGCCGAACACGTCATGGAGCTCGAAAAAGGCGTGCGCCTGATCGCCTCCCTGGAAGCAGTCTCGGAGCCCGACGAAAAGGGCATGCGCACCGTCATGTGCAAGCTCAACGGCCAGTCACGCCCGGTGGTGGTTCGCGACAAGTCCGTTGTCAGCAACGTGAAGGCCGCGGAGAAAGCGGATGCGTCCCAGCCCGGCCAGGTAGCAGCGCCGTTCGCCGGTGCCGTGACCCTGACCGTCAAAGCAGGCGACGCCGTCAAGGCCGGCGACACGGTCGCCACCATTGAGGCGATGAAGATGGAGGCATCCATCACGACGCCGGTAGCCGGCACGGTCTCGCGCCTCGCCATCAACAACGTCGAGCAGGTCCAGGGCGGCGATCTGCTGATCGTGGTCGAGTAGCAGCCCGCTCCTCCGCGGAGCACGCAACAAAGGAAGGTCCCGGGCTGTCAAGCCCGGGACCTTCCTTTGTTGCTTTGACCGATGCGTCGGGGTGCGGCCCGTCAGGACGCCTTGGGCGCCGAGTACATTTCCTCGATCACGGCGTCGAAGTCTTTCATGACCTGGGCGCGCTTGACCTTCAACGACGGCGTGAGGTGCCCTGAGGCCTCGGTGAAGTCGGACGGAACGATCCGGAACGACTTGATCGCTTCCGCATGCGAGACGGACTGGTTCGCGTGGCTGATCAGTTCCTGGACCGCTGCCCGGACGAGGGCGTTGTCCGCGGCAGCCGTCGTCGTAGTTGACGCGGGAAGGCCGTGGCGCTCCAGCCAGCCCGGCAGCGCTTCCTCGTCGAGGGTGACCAGCGCGCCGATAAAGGGCCGGTTGTCGCCGATGACAAGGACTTGGGACACCAGCGCGTCAGCACGGATCTGGTCCTCCAGCAGGGCCGGTACGACGTTCTTGCCGCTCGCTGTGACGATGATTTCCTTCTTGCGGCCTGTGATCTTCAGGAAACCCTGTTCGTCCAGTTCGCCGATGTCACCCGTGCGGAACCACCCGTCCACGAAGGTTTCCGCAGCGAGGTCATCCCGCTTGAAGTAGCCCTTCATGACGCAGACGCCCTTGGCGAGGATTTCGCCGTCGTCGGCAATCCTGACCGCGTTGCCGGGGAGCGGGGCCCCCACGGTGCCGATCTTGATCAAGGACGGCGTGTTGACTGAAATGGGTGCAGTGGTCTCTGTCAGGCCGTAACCCTCGAGGATCTGCAGGCCGATACCGTGGAAGAAATGGCCCAACCGTTCGCCGAGCGGGCCGCCACCGGAGACGGCATGGCTGACGTGGCCGCCCATTGCGGCGCGAAGCTTCCCGTACACCAAACGGTCGAAGACGGCGTGCTTGAGCCTCAGCACCAAGCCAAGGGATCCCTCCTGCTGCGCCTTGGAGTAGGCGATCGCCGTGTCCACTGCCTTGTGGAAGATGGCGCCCTTGCCGCCGTCCTCTGCCTTGGTGAGGGCAGAGTTGAAGACCTTCTCGAACACGCGGGGAACTGCCAGGATGAAGGACGGCTGGAAGCTCTGCAGGTCAGCCAGCAGGTTCTTGATATCCGGCGTGTGCGCCACCTGGGCACCGGCGGCGACGGCAAGGACCGAGATGAAGCGGGCAAAGACGTGGGCGAGCGGGAGGAACATGATGGTCTTGGCGTTCTCGTTGACGACGTCGCCGAGGGAGGCCAAGGCGTTCTCCGAGAGTTCCACGAAGTTGCCGTGCGTGAGTTCGCAACCCTTGGGGCGGCCCGTTGTGCCGGAGGTGTAGATGATCGTGGCGACATCGGCCAGCACGGCGCTGCTGCGGCGCGCCTCGAGTTCCTCGTCGCTGACGCCGCTGCCGGCACTGCGGAGCGCGTCAAGTCCTCCGCCTTCGAGCTGCCAGACATGGGCGACAGAGCCGAGGCCTTCGGCCGTGACGGCCTGGCGGATGACGTCCTCGTGGTGCGCGGATTCGGCGAATGCGGCGACAGCGCCGGAGTCGCCGAGGTTCCAGGCCACTTGCGACGGCGACGAGGTTTCATAGATCGGCACGGAAATGCCGCCCGCAAACCAGATGGCGAAGTCCACGAGGGACCATTCATAACGGGTCCTGGACATGATGCCCACGCGGTCGCCCACACCGACGCCCTTGGCGATCAGGCCTTTGGCCAGGGCCGATACATCCTTGAGGAAGTCGGTTGCCCGGATGTCCTGCCATTGGCCGGCGCTGTTGAGCTTGGCAAACAAGGCCGGGTTTGATGGTACGGCGGCCTGACGAACCACGAGGTCCGTGATGTTGGTTTCGGGGGCAACATTCACCAGGGGCGGAACACTGAATTCACGCACGATAGCTCCTTCGATATCAACAGACCATTACGGGGCTGCTCTAACTCTATATGGCCAAGTAATGGGTGTGTCGCAATTCACCTTACTCAAGTTACTGATGAGTAACTTTACGTGAAGCGTGGGATTCCGCCAATGCAGGCGTATGGGCGTTCCGTCCGTACCGCCGACATGTCAGTACATATGCGGCGCTCGGAATAGGATGGCGACATGCCACTGAATTCATCCAACGAACAGGTCCCGGCAAGAGTTCGGAAGATTTCCTGGTCCGGTTCGGCCGCAACCGGCCGGCGCCCCGGCTCCACGCACGGCGGCCTGCGCTGGGAGTCCGTGCCGTGGGCCGCGCGCCGTTCCCATCTCGGCCGGAGGGGACTGGCGATCGGGATCGACATCGGCGGCACAAAGGTGGCAGCGGGAGTCGTGGATCCTTCGGGCCGGGTGATCGAGGAAGCGCGGCGCTCCACGCCCGGCAATGACGCCCGGGCAGTAGAGCAGGTGATCGTCGAGCTTGTCCAGGAATTGGGGAGAAGCCACCGGATTGCCTCCGTGGGGATCGGCGCCGCCGGTTGGATGGATCTCGACGGCGGCACGGTGCTGTTCAGCCCGCATCTCGCCTGGCGTAACGAGCCGCTGCGCGAAAACCTTCAGAGCCTGCTGAGGCGCCCGGTACTTGTCACCAACGACGCCGATGCTGCCGCCTGGGCTGAATGGCGCTTTGGGGCCGGTCTTGGGGAGAGCCGCCTCGTCTGCATCACGCTCGGCACCGGCATCGGTGGCGCCATGGTCATGGACGGACGAGTGGAACGTGGGCGATTCGGTGTGGCGGGGGAGTTCGGCCACCAGATCGTGGTTCCCGGCGGGCATCGCTGCGAGTGCGGCAACCGCGGATGCTGGGAGCAATATGCCTCCGGTAACGCGCTCGGCAGGGAAGCCCGGGAGCTTGCCCTCCGGAATTCACCGGTTGCCTACGAATTGCTCAAGGCTGCCGGAGGCTCCGCCGAGAACATCACGGGGGTTACCGTGACGGAGCGGGCAAAAGCCGGAGACTCCGCTTCGAGGGAGCTCCTGGAAGAAGTGGGGCATTGGCTGGGGCTCGGCCTGGCGAACCTGGCGGCTGCGCTCGACCCAGGGACGTTCGTCATTGGCGGTGGGCTATGCGATGCCGGGGAGCTTCTTGTGGGCCCTGCACGGACAGCATTCGCCCGGAACCTCACCGGCCGCGGTTTCCGTCCCGCGGCTGCGATCAAGCTTGCCGCATTGGGACCGCGGGCCGGGATGATCGGCGCTGCCGACCTGTCCCGGGTCAGCGGCAGGGCACACGGCTAGTACGGGATCAGCCGCGAGGGGATGCGCGGTGCGGCAGTCCCCTTAGACGCGGGCGCCGTCGTCGTTCTCGTCTTTTTCCTGCGGCAGCTTCATGATGAGGTACACCACGGAGGCCAGGAAGATCGCCAGGATGCCCATCACGGCAAGGAGCGGCGCCGAGCGCCAGAACATCGCGGTGAACAGCAGGGCAAGCGGGCCGCCCACGGCTCCGATCCACGCGAGCATGGTCAGCGGTTCGGTACCGGCGAGGCTCGGCGGGTCCTCCGGGACGAAGCCGTTCCCGTCCTCGACCTCGTAGTCGCGCGGACCGGGCTCCCCGCTGCCCGCGGGTTCTTCCGCAGCGCCCCTTTTGGACAATCCAAGCGGGTCGAAGTCTTGGAAGGAACGGGACGAGGAGCGGCCCGGAACCTCCTCCGGACCTGGACCCGGATCCGTTCCGGAATCGCTGCCAGTCTCCTCGGCGGTGGGCGCCTCGTCCAGGGCGGAGGAAGGCATCGACTCAAGCCTGGCTACCAAATCGAGCCAGACGGCGTCGTCGTCCTTGTTGGCACTCTGGTCGGGGGAATCGGGCCCTGGCCTATTCATGGGGTGAATCCCGGAGCTCGGTGCCGGACGGTGTGGCCCGGGCGGAACTGCTTGTCAGCCCTGCCATGGTTTTCCTGATGAACTCGGCCGAGCCCCGGAAAATCTCCAGGGCGTCGTTGTCCAGCGTGGCCACGTGGTAGCTGTTCTCCAAGGTGCTGAACTCCATCGAAGCCGTGACCCGCTCCTTCAACTGCTTGATGCTCCGTTCCGAAACCACGTGGTCCACGGAGGAACGGAACACGCGCACCGGCGCGGAAATCCGGGGGAGCAGGCTAATGGTGTCCTTGTACATCTTTTTCAATTCATGGGCGGCTGCGACCGGCGTCCTGGGGTATGCACCCTCATCCATGCCGGGTTTGAGGATGTCGTTGGCAATGGCCGGGGTGGACTTCATGACGTGCTTGAGGATGCCGACCACGGCTGCGCGCGGATCATCGATCACCAGCCCCGGATTGACGACGACGGTACCGGCGACCGGCCGCGTAGCCGCGATCCGCAGAGCCAATGTCCCACCCATCGACAAGCCGGCGGCGAACACGAAATCGCACTCGGCCTGGAGCTCGAGGTACGCCGCATCCACCGCATGGTGCCACTCCTGCCAGTGCCGGGTGGCCATATCCTGCCACGTGGTCCCATGGCCCGGAAGCCGAGGGAGGCGGACGGCGTAGCCTTCGGCGGCCAGATACTCGGCCCAAGGGCGCATGCTGTGCGGGCTGCCCGTGAAGCCGTGGCTCATCACGACGCCGATGCTGGGTCCACTACCGGTGAAGTCGCTGGCATACGGCGAGGGATCGGGGAGAGTGTTCATGATGACTCCGAGGCTACTCTGTTGGCGGCACTGCTTTCCGTGATGAGTCCATCGTGTCACTGTTCGGGACATTTCTCACTGGAGTAGGGTGGCTTCTGAATGCGGGCCGGGACCGTCCGGACGCCTTGCAGACGCCGCCCCGGAGAGGAACCAAAGTGTTCTATTGGGTCATGAAACGGATCTTTTTGGGTCCGCTTCTCACATTGCTGTTCCGCCCCTGGGTCAAGGGCCTCGACAACGTTCCGCAGGACGGCGCAGCGATTCTCGCTTCCAACCATTTGTCCTTTTCGGACTCGATCTTCATGCCGGTGATGGTGCCCCGGCGCGTCAGTTTCCTTGCCAAGTCCGAGTACTTCACGGGTACGGGGCTCAAAGGCAGGCTTACGGCGATGTTCTTCAGGCTCACCAACCAGTTGCCAATGGACCGATCGGGCGGGGCCGCGTCCGAGTTGTCCTTGCAGGCCGGCAGGGACGTCCTGGCCGACGGTGGCCTGCTGGGTATCTACCCGGAAGGCACCCGCAGCCCCGATGCGAGGCTCTACCGGGGCAAAGTGGGGGTCGCCAAACTTGCGCTCCAAACCCGCGTGCCCGTTGTTCCCGTGGCGATGATCGGCACGGAAAAGGTGCAACCCATCGGCAAGCGTTTGCCCAACATCCGCAGGATAGGGATCATTTTCGGGCAACCATTGGACTTCAGCCAGTATTACGGCCAAGAGGAAGACCATTCCGTTCAGCGCGCCGTGACCGACCAAATCATGTACGAACTCATGCGGCTCTCGGGGCAGGAATACGTGGACGAATATGCCGCCGTCGTCAAGCAGCGGCTGGCCGGGCAGCTTCCGGAGCCCGCGAATGGAAGCGAAGCGAATCCGGCCGACGGCGGGCAAGAAAGCGGCCGTCCGCCCGGCAACGGTTCAGGGCCTGACGGTGACGGCAGCGCAGTGACCGGGAAAGTGTGACGGACGCCGAATAAGGGTTACGGAAGCCGTGCCCCGAACAGCGGGCAAGGCAACTAGTCTTGGAGAGTGACTGAGCTATCCGCGAACCCCGCATCGTCCGTGACCGGCCCCCTGACCAGTTCCCTGGGCAGCCCCCTGACCAGCACCGCGCAAAGCGGCGCGGCAAACTATCCCGGCTTGGACGATTGGCGCCAGCTGCCGATCTCGCAGCAACCCACCTGGACCGACCGGGGCGTCTTCGACGCCTCCGTCAAGGAACTCTCCGTGCTCCCGCCGCTGGTTTTCGCGGGCGAAGTCGACATTTTGCGCGAGCGTCTGGCCGCGGCAGCCCAAGGCAAGGCATTCCTGCTTCAGGGCGGCGACTGCGCCGAGACTTTCGAGGACGCCACAGCTGACAAGATCAGCGCCCGGGTCCGCACCATCCTGCAGATGGCCGTTGTCCTTACCTATGGCGCGGCGATGCCCGTCATCAAGATGGGCCGCATGGCCGGCCAGTTCGCCAAGCCCCGCTCGTCGAACGAGGAAACCCGCGACGGCGTGACCTTGCCTGCGTACCGCGGCGACATCGTCAACGGCTACGATTTCACCCCGGAGTCCCGCGCCCACGACGCCAGTCGCATGCTGAAGGCCTACCACACCTCGGCTTCCACACTGAACCTCATCCGCGCCTTCACGCAGGGCGGCTTCGCTGATCTTCGCCTGGTGCACCTGTGGAACAAGGGCTTCACCGAAAACCCCGCCCACGCCCGCTACGAGTCCTTGGCGCGTGACATCGACCGTGCGATCAAGTTCATGGCGTCCTGCGGCGCCGATTTCGAAGCCCTCAAGCGCGTGGAATTCTTCGCGAGCCACGAGGCATTGCTGCTGGACTACGAGCGTGCCCTGACGCGCATCGACTCCCGCACGGGACTTCCCTACGACACCTCCGGACACTTCCTCTGGATCGGTGAACGCACCCGTGAGCTCGACCATGCGCATGTGGACTTCCTGTCCCGCGTGCGCAATCCGATCGGCGTCAAGCTCGGTCCCGGGACTTCCGGAGACGACGCGTTGCGGCTCATTGACAAGCTGGACCCGAACCGCGAGCCTGGCCGCCTCACCTTCATCACCCGGATGGGTTCCAAGAACATCCGCGAGAAGCTGCCCGCCGTCGTCGAGAAGGTCACTGCCTCCGGCGCCCAGGTCCTCTGGGTCACGGATCCCATGCACGGGAACACTGTCACCTCGCCCAACGGGTACAAGACCCGCAACTTCGACGACGTCGTGGACGAAGTCCGCGGGTTCTTCGAAGTCCACCACGCCCTGGGCACGGTACCCGGTGGCCTGCACATGGAAATGACGGGCGACGACGTCGCCGAATGCCTTGGCGGCGCCGATCCCATTGACCAGGACGCCTTCCTGGACCGCTACGAGTCAGTGTGCGATCCCCGCCTGAACCACATGCAGTCCCTCGAGATGGCATTCCTCGTGGCTGGAGCCCTCACCAAGCGGTAGGCCCCACCAAGCGGTGGTCAAACAGCGGCCCCAATACAGGAAAGGCGATCCGGAACGGTTCCGGATCGCCTTTCCTGTATGCGGGGCCCTATACGACGGTCAAGGTGACCACGGAGCCCTCCGGTGCATCGCTGTCCACGGGGTTCTGGTCCCGGACAGTGCCGAAGAAGCCGCCCAGGATGTTGTTGATCTTGACCTCGAATCCGAGGGACTCCAAGGCTTTGCGGGCGGCATCGGCCTGCTTGCCAATGAAGTTCGGGACGTGCACCATCTTCGGGCCCTTGGACAGGGTCAGGGTGACGGAGTCGCCGCGGATCAGGGTTCCGTTGGCAGGGGCCTGGCTGACCACGGCCCCCGCGGGGACCTTCTTGTCGTTGACGGGTTCCGGCGCAATTTTGGCGGTCAATCCGGCGTCGCTGATCGCTTTGACGGCGGCTTGTTGGGTCATGCCCCGGACATCCGGTACAGGGAGGGGCTGCGGTCCCTTGGAAACCACCAGTGCCACCGGAGTGCCGTGGCGGACTGCGGTGTCCTGGGCCGGGGACTGGGAGATGACGGTGCCCGAAGGCACTTTGTCGTCATACTGCTCGGTGACTTTGCCGAGCGTCATCCCCGCCACGCCAAGGGCATTCTTTGCCTGGTCGAGTGTCAGGCCGGTCATCGCGGCAAGCGGAAACAACTGTGGACCCTTCGAGACGAAGAGCGACACCGCTTGGAACTTCCTGACTACCTGGCCGGACGCGGGTTCCGTTCCAACCGCCAACCCTGCAGTGACGTCGTCGTCGAACACGTCTTTTGGCTCGGACTGGAAGCCCGCGGTTCTTAGGAGCTGTTGTGCCTCGGCAACGGTCTTGTTCTTGGTGTCCGGTATGGTTCCGGGCGAGCCGGGCCCCATGCCGAAGAACCAGCCCGCCGCTGTGGCCAGGATCGCCAGGACAATCACGACAATTGTCCAGATCACAGCCCGGCGGCGTGGGTTGCCTTCCCGCAAAGAGCGCGACGGCGTAGCCGCCGCCCGGGCGCGGTCCTTTTCTTCCTGGCGCTCCATGCGCTTGATGTCGCGTTTGCTGGGCGGGGCTTCCGCCGGATCCAGGGGTTCGCGGTCCTGAGGCACTTGGATGTCGAAAGCCGGGGCGCCAGCAGAGAATCCCGACGGCGGAAGCACCGTGGTGGGATTGCGCTGGCTTGAGATGATCTCCGTCGGGCGGCCTATCCGTTCCAGGGGCTCCGTACGTTCGGCAGGGAAAGGGGCGACTACCGCGGTTGCCCCGGCCGCGTCTTGTTGTCCTTCCGGCGTTGCCGCCTTTGCGGCCGGCGGGTTGATATCCAGTTGCGCGTCGCTCAAGGTTGTGCGGATGTGCCGCAGTTCAGACAAGAGCGCCGAACCGTCCACAGGACGCTCTTCAGGATCCTTCGCGGTGCACCACTGGACGAGTTCGTCCACGTCCGCGGCAAGGCCGGGGACTGCTAGCGACGGCGGGGCGACGGCCGCGTTGACGTGCTGGTAGGCAACCTGGATGGGGACGTCGCCGGCATAAGGTTGCCCGCCGGTAAGCATCTCGTAAAGCATGATGCCGGTGGAGTAGATGTCGCTCCGGGCATCGGCGGCTTTGCCGAGGACGAGCTCGGGAGCCAGATATGCGACCGTGCCGATCAGGGCGCCGGTGCTGGTTGTCGCCGTGACGGCCCGGGCCAGGCCGAAGTCGCCCACCTTGATGCGGCCGTCGTCGGCGATCAGGACGTTCTCGGGTTTCACGTCGCGGTGGATCAGCCCTGCCGCGTGGGCGGCCGCGAGCCCTTCGATGACGGGGTCGATCAGTGCAAAGGCAAGCCGGGGCGGAAGCGCCGCCTTCTCGTTGAGGACATCGCGCAGAGTATGGCCTTTGATGTACTCCATGACGATGTATGCAATGTGGCCGTCCTGTCCTTGGTCGAGGACGCCTACGACGTGCGCGTGGGAAAGGCTCGCCGCGGCCCGGGCCTCGCGCTGCAAACGGTCGAGGAAGTTTTGGTCATTGGCCAGGTGCGGATGCAGCACTTTGAGCGCCACGTCGCGGTCGAGCCGTTCGTCGGTGGCGAGATAGACGGTTGACATTCCGCCGTTCGCGAGGCGCGATCGCACCAGATAGCGCCCGTCCACGAGGGATCCGAGGAGTTGGTCCGAAACTTGTTCCTGCACCCTACGATCCTAGTTGAGCAAAAACACGGGCCCGAATCGACATGCGATCCGGGCCCGTGTTGTGCGCCGCGAGTTAGCTGAAGTTCTTCTTGAGGGCCAGGATCGAAGCGACGTAGGCCTTGGTGTCGTCGTACATGCCGTGCTTGCTCACCGAGTACTGGCCCTGGTAGTAGCCTGCGATGGCCGTATTCAGATCCTTGCTCGTGTTGACGAGCGCCCGGATGATGGCGACGCCGGCGGTCACGTTGTCATACGGGTCGAGGATGTTGAGCTTGCGTCCCACCAATTGGGAAGCCCATTCACCCGAGGAGGGGATCACTTGCATCGTGCCGATGGCGTTGGCGGGGGAGACCGCACGCTGGTTGAAGCCGGATTCCTGGAAGGCGAACGCCATGGCCAAGGACGGGTCCACCCCCATCCGACGCGCAGTATCGGCGACGATCCCCTTCATCTGGGCGGTGCTGGGGACCGGGGACGCATTGAGCAGGGCCTTGTTCGCGTTGGCTGAACTGACCACTGCCTCGGGGTAGGTGTAGCCCAGGAATGTGCTCGGAACCAAGGGGGCGCTGACCGGAGCAGGGGCCGGAGCCGAGGCCGCAGGAGCGCCCGGGATGGCGAGCTTCTGCCCGGGATAAATGATGGTGCTCATGGACAGCTTGTTGGCCGAGAGAAGAGACGACAGGGACACCCCAAGGCGGGACGCGATACCGCCCAAAGTGTCACCTGACTTGATGGTGTACGAGCCGGTGTTGGCAAGTGCCGGCGCTGCCGGAGCCGCCGGAGCGGAAGCGGGGACCAGTGCGGCCGGAGCCGGTGTGGCGGGAGCTGGTGCGTTCGTTCCGGGGCCGACCTTGATCTTCTGTCCCGGGTAGATGATGGACCGGCCGTTGAGGCCGTTCCAAGTGAAGACGTCGGACAATGCCACGCCGTGGCGGGCGGCAATGCCGCCCAGGGTGTCACCGGGCACCACTGTGTAGCTGGCAGTCGACGACGACGCCGGGCCGGATGCCGGGCTGGGTGCGGGTGCCGGCGCACTTGGAGCCGGTGCCGAACCGGTCAACTTGATCTGCTGTCCCGGGTAGATGATGGTGTTGCCCGAGAGGCCGTTGAGCTGCAGGACGGTGTTGGTGTTCAGCCCGTAGCGGGCAGCGATGCCGCTGATGGTATCGCCCCGGACGATGGTGTAGGTGGCCGGAGCCGCCGGTGCCATGGGCTGCATGGCAGCCGGGATGGTTGCGGCAACCGCGGAGGCAGGGATGACGTTTGCGGACACTGCCGCTGCCTGGGCCCGCATGGCCGCGGTCAGCGATGCGGGAATCTTCTGGCTTTGTACCGCCGGAAGCGCTGTTGCCGGCTGGGCGAGTGCCAATGAAGAGAGCATGACGGCGGGCAGCGCCGCTGTGGTGGCCGCAATTATGGGCATGCTCGTTGTCTTCTTGTGCGAGCTGGGCGTCGTCATGGGAGCAATCCTCATCTCAGCAGCGGCTGTTGGGAATGCCGCTGTTGCCAGTGTTACTAAAGTTAGTAGTGATGCAAATGTGATCAATGTGAATCTCTCACATTTTTCGATTCCGCACAAGAAATCCCTGCGCATTCGATTCTTGGCCAATTCCTGGCACAAATTCCGCCCGTACCGCCCCTCCGGCTAGGCGCAAAGCGCGAGGGCGTGGCAATCTTGATCCGTGAGTAATGTAGAAAGCCTCGTTTCCGAATGGCTGCCGCTGCCCGATGTGGCAGAGCTGCTGAACGTTTCAATCACCAAGGTCCACGGTCTTCTGGATGAGCGTGCAGTGGTGGCTGTGAGAGTGGGCGAACGCAACATCCGTTCGATTCCTGCCCTCTTTATCCAGGACGGTCATGTGGTGGATAGCCTGAAGGGCACCATCGCAGTGCTTGGCGATGCCGGGTACACGGATGAGGAGCTCATCGTGTGGCTTTTCACTCCGGACGAGTCGCTGCGTGGCCGTCCTGTCGACGCGCTCCGCGAAGGGCGCAAAACTGAAATCCGACGCAGGGCTCAGTCGCTTGCCTGGTAAGGGACGCCTGCCTTAGATACAGTGGTGGGGGGGGGGGGGGGGGGGGGGGGGGGGGGGGGGGGCG
>NZ_JBYSXB010000020.1:45987-90760 GCF_058781765.1 Arthrobacter sp. FW306-1B-G06A
CCCCCCCCCCCCCCCCCCCCCCCCCCCCCCCCCCCACCACTGTATTTAAGGCAGGTATTTAGACTGCCCTTAACGCGGAATTATGAAAGAGTTCACGCGGCCCGGCTGACGGCGGCTTCGGCCAACTGCCTGAGCGCGGTGAGGGGGAGGTCCGCCAGGGGGAGGCGTTCCAAGGCCTCGAAAGCTTCGTTGCTGAGTTCCTCGATCATCGCCTCCGTGGCTTCGAGCGCTCCGCAATCCACAATGATCCGCCTGATTTCGGCGACCTCGGCCTCTCCAAGGTCCTGCCTTCCGAGCATCGTATCGATGTAGCTCGAATCATCCGCAGCGGCCTGGTTGATGGCGAATCCCACCAGGACCGTCCGTTTGCCTTCGCGGAGGTCGTCTCCCGCGGGCTTTCCAGTAGTCCCGGGATCCCCGAACACTCCCAAGACGTCGTCGCGGAGCTGGAATGCTTCACCAAGGGGCAACGCGAAAGCGGAATATCCTTGCAGGAGCTCTTCGCTGGCACCGGCCAAGGCGCCCCCAAGGGCCAAGGGGTGTTCCGTTGAGTATTTCGCCGACTTGAAACGGATGATGGACTGGGCGCGATCGACGGCCCCCGCGCGATCCCGCACCGGACCCGCGACTTCCTCGAGGATGTCCAGGTATTGGCCGGCCATGACCTCGGCGCGCATCAGGTTGAAGATCCGCCGCGCAGCCGTGCCGGAAGCGGCCCTGCTGCCGATCTCCGTGAACGCCTCCTCGCTGAACGACAAGCAGAGGTCTCCGGTGAGAATCGCGGCCGCGTGTCCGAAGCGTTCGCTGTCCAGGGCCCAGCCCTCGCCCTCATGGAGCTGGCTGAACCGCTTGTGCACACTCGGACCGCCGCGACGTGTATCAGAGCGGTCGATGATGTCATCGTGAATCAGGGCTGCGGCCTGGAAGAGTTCCAAAGCGCAGCCGGCCGTGATGATGTCGGGATGTGCGGACTCACCTCCGGCACCCCGCCACCCCCAGTAGCACATCAAGGCCCGGAGCCGTTTGCCACCGGTCACAAGGCTCGTGATTGAACCCATGAGGGGAGCGACATCTGGGGAGATGGTGGCCATCGTTTCTTGTTGCACCCCAAGGAAACCGTTGAGTTTGGCGGCGACATCGGCCACAAAACGGCTCTGCTCCGAACCCAGGCTCTCCGCGGTCACTTGATTGACCCGGCGGCCACGTTGGCACCGATGGTGAACGTGGATTTGCCCGCGGTTTCCACCACCGAGATATTCACTGTTTCATTGTCGCCACGCAGGAAGTCCTTTGATTTGATACTTCCCACGGTGCTTCCGGGGACTTCCTTGAAGCCTTGCGCCGTGAGCGCGGAGGTATAAAAGGCCACAACTGCGTCAGACGGGGACGCAATGGTGCCGACCAAGGCCACCGACGCCGGCGAGGAGTTCTTGTCGAAGCTGCTGGATTCCACAGCCGCCTTGGGCATCAAGGGAATCAGTTGCTGCGGGAATCCCGGGACCAGGGAGCCGACTGCCGCCGAAGCTCCTGAGGCAGCCGTGGACGCGGTGGCCTGTGCCGGACTTGCCGAGGCAGTGGCCGCCCCGGACGATGTTGGCGCCGCCCCTTGGGATGCCGTGCCTGCCGGGGACGACCCGCAAGCCGAGATGGTCAACGCGACGCCCGTGGCCAACAAGGCCAAGCTGACGGGTTGAGGCTTTCCAAAGAGCTTCACAGGGATTTCCTCCTGGGGACGACGCCGGATGCTGCCTCCAGTTTAGGGCGCCGGATGCGGCCACCAGTAACCAGTGCTGCGGCATAGGATTTCCTTGTGAGACCACGAGCAGAGAACAACGGGCGGGGTCCCGGACAGGAATTCGCCCCGGATCCCGCTGCCCTGCGGGAACTGAGGCGCACCAGCATCCTCCACGTGGACATGGATGCCTTCTTTGTCTCGGTGGAATTGCGCACCCGGCCTGAACTCAAGGGGAAACCCGTCATTGTCGGTTTTCCGGTGGATCGCTCCGTTGTGCTGTCCGCGTCCTACGAAGCGCGCGCGCTCGGTGTGAAGTCTGCCATGCCCATGGCCAACGCCATGCGGATGTGCCCCAACGCGGTCATCATCGAACCCCGCCATAGCCTCTACTACGATGTGTCCCGGCAATTGATGGGAATATTCGAATCGATAACGGACCTCGTGGAGCCCTTGAGCGTCGACGAGGCGTTCCTGGATGTCGGTGGCGCAATCAGGCGGCTTGGTCCGCCTCTCCAGATCGGCCATCTGATCCGGAGCCGCGTTGCCTCCGAGCTGGGGATCACTGCGTCCGTGGGAATAGCCACCAACAAGTTCGTTGCCAAAATCGCATCTACGCGCTGCAAACCCGACGGACTGCTGCTCATTGAGGAGGGGCAGACCGTAGCCTATTTGCACAGCCTGCCCGTGAACGCCTTGTGGGGAGTCGGGGCCAAGACCGCCGACGTTCTGGCCAGGCTGGGGATCCGTACCGTGGCTGACGTTGCGGCCACGCCGCTTGCTTCCTTGAAAAAGGTCCTGGGAGCTTCGGGCGAGCACGTCCACCGATTGTCGATGGGCTTGGATCCCCGGCCGGTCACGCCTATCCGGCTCGAGAAGAGCATAGGTTCCGAAGAAACGTTCGCTGTCGACACCCCGGATGACGCGCTCCTCCATCGCGAGTTGCTGAGGCTCTCCCACCGGACCGCGTCACGGCTCCGGACAGCCGGAATGCTGGCCCGGACCATCGCGCTGAAGTTGCGCTATGCCGATTTTTCGACAATCAGCCGGAGCAAGACAATGCATACGCCGGTCGATAGCGCCCAGTTGATCTATCAGGTGGCGAGCCAGTTGCTGGAGTCCTTGGGGGAGCGGCCCATGAGTGTGCGCCTTATAGGAGTCCGGGCCGAGCAGCTCGAAGCGGCGGAACACGCCTCGCTGCAGTTAAGCTTCGATCGCAGGGACGACAACTGGCGGGCGGCTGAACAGGCGCTTGACCGTGTCACCGAGCGATTCGGCAGCAAGACTGTCCTTCCGGCGACGCTTTTGGAGCCGCACGCGGAGCCCGACAGGCCGGGTTCTCCCTAGGCTTCGAAGGGCCCACGAGTGCCCTGCGGCGTGTCTTTCAGAACAGCGGCCAACAAACTATCCTAGAGATACACAGATTTAGACCGTCTGGATAAATTGCCATGTTGCGTCTGTTCCGTGAGACCGTGTTCACAAGACCCGGTCTTCGGGAACCCTTTTTTGGGTTCGTCCGTTCAAGGGAACAGAGGCAACGGCCGCGGCGTATCCAGACGCTGGCCGACTAAAGGAGGTCGCGATGCCCCTATCGGAGCACGAACAGAAGCTCCTCGAGCAACTCGAGAAGCAACTGCATGAGGACGATCCGAAGTTTGCCAATTCAATGGGCTCTGACCCCATTCGTTCATGGTCGACCAGGCACATCGTTATTGGCGTTCTAGGCACTATCGCCGGAATTCTCTTGTTGTTGGTAGGTGTGTCCTTGCAGAACATCTTCCTTGGCGTGCTGGGCTTCATCGTGATGGGCGCCGGCGTCTACTTTGCCACCCTGAGAAGGGCAGCCGGCGGGAAGTCGAAGAGCGCCAAGCCGGGCAAGTCGAAGAACTCGTTCATGAGCAACCTCGAAGAACGCTGGGACGAGCGCCGCCGCGGCGAGGAGAGCTGAGCGCTCCACCAAGGGGCTTGGCCTCCACTCGGAAGCCGAGTCCTCCACATTGCACCACCAGGCTCCGGCCTGATTGCGAAAAGACCCGAATATCGGGTCTTTTCGCATTTAACGCCGCGCTCGCACCGCGAGCGAGCCCATAGGCGCGACTCCCATGCCGCCGTCATGCACTTCCCTGCAGCGCCGCCGCAAAGTCTCCTCCACCACCAACCACCCCTGAGATCCACGTGTTTTCAGGCTCCTGCATTCGAATGTGGGGCAGAAACACGCCGGATTGCGTTGACTGTGGGGGCTTGTGGAGTAAAGTGGAGCAAGTAAGAGGGTAGTGGCGGCGTGGGGCAGGTACGGGCACCTTTACGGATGGGGGCGGTGGGCCAGTGTTTCTTGGCACGCATTCTCCCCGTCTGGACGAAAAGGGCCGGATCATCCTTCCCGCCAAGTTCCGCGAGGAACTTGCTGACGGCTTGGTGCTCACAAGGGGCCAGGAGCGTTGCATCTACGTCTTCAGCCAGCGGGAATTCGAACGTATTCACGAGTCCATGCGGGAGGCCCCCATCTCCTCCAAGCAGTCACGTGACTACATCCGGGTTTTCCTGTCCGGAGCCTCTGACGAGGTACCTGACAAGCAGGGGCGCGTGACGATTCCGCCGGCGCTCCGGAGCTACGCAGGTCTTGAGCGGGAATTGGCGGTCATTGGCGCCGGAACCCGCGCAGAGATCTGGGATGCCCAGGCTTGGGATGAGTACCTGGCCGAGAAGGAAGCCGCCTTCTCGGAGACCGACGACGACAACCTTCCCGGATTCATTTAGAAACCGGGACAGGAAGCAGCAATGCTTCTTGGACGGGATCTCCAGCCGCCCATCACATAGTTTTCCTGGCTCACCTTCCCCGGAGCCAGGCGGACGCTGCGATAGGCGCGGATGGGGATCCGGCTCAAGAAGCGACCCGCCCGACTGACAGACGAACGAATCAGCTCTGAGGAGGCCGCATGGAGGAGCACGACGCGCCAAAACCCACCTCGGAGCGACATGTACCGGTCCTGAAGGACCGGTGCATCAATTTGTTGGCACCAGGTTTTGAGGCCGCCCGCAACCGTGGCGAAACGCCCGTCGTCATCGACGCCACGCTGGGAATGGGTGGCCACTCCGAAGCGATGCTCCAGCGGTTCCCCGATCTGCATCTTGTTGGGATAGACCGGGACGAAGAGGCCTTGGCCCTCGCCGGTGAGCGCCTGCGACCCTTCGCGGCCCGCACCGACCTGGTACATGCCGTCTACGACGAAATCGAAGATGTCATCGCAGATCTCGGAATACCGGAAGTGCACGGCATCCTCATGGATCTGGGTGTGTCTTCCCTCCAATTGGACGAGCGGGAGCGCGGCTTTGCCTACTCCTACGACGCCCCGCTGGATATGCGGATGGACACGAGCCGCGGCCAGACCGCTGCCGACGTCGTCAACAACTATTCCGAAGAAGACCTGGTGCGGATTATCCGCAAGTGGGGCGAAGAGAAATTCGCCGGCAGGATCGCAAACCGCATCGTCACGGCGAGGGCGATCAAGCCCTTCGCCACCACCGGTGAACTCGTCGAGCAGATCCGCGGCGTTGTTCCTGCGGCCGCTGCGAAGTCCGGCGGGCATCCGGCAAAGCGGACTTTCCAGGCCTTGCGGATTGAAGTCAACGAGGAACTCGACGTCCTGGAGAGGGCAGTGCCTGCCGCTCTCGCGGCCTCGGCAATGGGCGGACGAGTAGTAGTGATGTCGTACCACTCACTCGAGGACAAGATCGTCAAATCGGTCTTCCAATCCCGGTCCAAGTCATCGGCCCCGCTCGGCTTCCCTGTGGAGCTGGAAGAACATAAACCCGAATTCAAGACCCTGACCAAGGGCACGGAAGTGCCCACACCTGAAGAAATCGCCGAAAACCCGCGTGCGGCATCCGCCCGCCTGCGGGCCGTGGAACGCATCAAAGCGAGGAGAACAGCATGAGCACCGCTGCCGCGAAGATCCTGCCGACCACGGTGGGGAACACCGCGCGTGCCCTGCCCACCCGGGGACCGGAACGCGACACGACCCGGAAGGCGCGGACGCCGCTCTCGCTCGTACAGAGTGTTCCCGGACGACGGCGGACTCCGTTCGTCGTCTTTTGCTTCGGCGTGCTGGCGGCAGCCCTGTTGACTGTCCTGGTGCTCAACATCTCCGTTTCCACGGCACAATACGACCTTGTGAAACTCAGGAATGACGCCGCGTCCCTGAACAAGCAGAACCAGGATCTGACACAGCAGGTCCAGAACTACCAGGCTCCCCAGAATCTTGCCGCCAAGGCCGCAGAATTGGGAATGGTAGCTTCCACTGCCACGGGACAGATCGATCTGGACAACTTGACAGTCACAGGAAAGGCCACGCCGGCAACCAAGGGACAGAATCCCGGTGCCGTCATCGCCGCCCCTGCGGTCGCAGGCCAGTCCAGCGTCACACCTTCGGCACCCGCCAAGAACGATTCACTGGACAGCCGCAAGCCCAACGGGGCCGCCGACTCCACGCCGGCCAAACCGCAGGCGCCCGCGGCTCCGGCGGCTCCCAAGCCGCCGGTTGTGGATCTCCACGGTGGTTCGGTCCCCGCTCCACAGCAGAAGGTACCAGGGCAGTAGCGTCCAGCCGACCTGATTTCAGGTAAACAGCAAGGCAAGCAGCAAGGAATCGACGTGGTGCAAAAAACCGGCAAATCGAAGAACAAGAGAACGCCGGCGGCGAAGAAGCGCCTGCGCCTCGGCCTCGGAATCATGCTGACGTTGTTGCTGGTGGTTGGGGGCAAGTTGTTCCTGGTCCAGGGACTCGACGTCGGCGGAATGGCCGAGGCTGCTTACAACAACCGGCTGACCACCACCGTCCTGCCCGCCGAACGCGGCAAGATCCTTGACGCCAACGGCACCGTGCTGGCCAGCAGCGTGATCCGCTACAACATCGTGGTCGACCAGACCGTCAACACCAACACCTCTGAGTTTTCGCGCTACAACACGCAAACCCAAGCCATCGACACGATCTCGAGGACCCAAGGGATAGCAGAACTTTCCAGCGCCCTGGGCATGGACGTCAACCAGGTAACGCAGGCAGTGACCGGCGACAAGAAATACAACATCGTGGCCAAGGAAGTGAAGCCCGATCTCGAAGACCGGATTTCCCAACTGCATATCCCCGGTATCGTCTCCGAGGGCATCAGCAAGCGCGTCTATCCAAACGGCAGCGTCGCGGGTGGCATTATCGGCTTCCTCAAAGATGGCACCACGGGCCAAGCCGGACTTGAGCAGACCCAGGACGACCTCCTGCGCGGCAAAGACGGCAAACGCGTCTTTGAGATCGGCGCCGACGGCCTCCGTATCCCCGTGGCAACCGATCTGCTGACCCCGGCCGTCAATGGCAAAGACGTCAAGCTGACGCTGAACACGGACATCCAGTACTTTGCGCAGCAGGCCATCCAGACCCAGGTCAACCAGCTCAATGCCGAGTGGGGATCGATCGTCGTCGAGGACATCAAGACCGGGAACCTCATTGCGATGGCGGACACGAATGCCCCGGATCCCAACGACCCGGGCAAAGTGGCGGCCGCGGACCGCGGCGTGCGGTCAGTGACGGCTGCCTATGAGCCTGGCTCGGTGGAAAAGATGATTACGGCGTCGGCCGCGATCAATGAAGGAAAGTCCAGCCCGCTGGACACTGTCACCATTCCGCCGGCTTTGACCATCGACGGTCAGACTTTTACCGATGCGTTCGACCATGGAACCGAGCAGAGGACCCTTGCCGGCATCCTTGGATATTCGATGAACACAGGTACCGTGATGATCGGCAGCCGCCTGAGCAAGCAACAGCGTTACGACTACCTCACCCGCTTCGGTATCGGGCAAGCTCCGGACATTGGCCTTCCCGCCGAAACCTCAGGCATCCTGGCCAAGCCCGATCAATGGGATGACCGCCAGCAATACACCGTGCTGTTCGGCCAAGGCGTTTCACAGTCCACGCTGCAGACCGTCCGGGCGTACCAAAGCATTGCCAACGACGGCGTGATGCTGCAACCGCGGCTGATCGACGGCTACGTCGGAGCCGACGGAGCCGAGGAGAAAGTGCCTGCCAAGGATTCCCAGCAAGTCGTTACCAAGGAAACCGCGCAGCAAGTGCGGGACATCCTGGAGAGCAACGTCACTATGGGCGAAGTGAAAGATGCCGCCATCGACGGATACCGGGTGGGCGCCAAGACAGGTACGTCCCAGGCACCGCGTGAAGATGGCCTCCCTGGCTTCGATGGCTACACCGCGTCGATCGTGGGCATGGCGCCGATGGACAATCCGCGCTTCATCGTGGAGGTCGTCCTCCAGCGGCCCAAGGGCAGCATTTACGGCATCACCCAAGGACCGATTTTCCGCTCGGTCATGGGCCAGGTCCTGCGTACCTACAACGTCCCGCCGTCCACCGGCACGCCGGCGCGGTTCCCCCAGTACGCCAAATAGGGCCAGCACGGCAAGTAGTTCAGTTTCGCCAAGTAAGCTTGTTGGGCATCTGTCCGGCCACATTTCGATCCAACCATGCCGTTCGCGGGAGCCCAGAGGGTTCCCGTGCGGCCAGTTTTACGAGTACCAACGGAGACCACCTTGTCAGAGCAGAATGATGCCGTATCGATCCCTACAGGGAACCCGCCGGCTACCGACAAACCCGGCTTCCGTCCAGCCGTCGTGGCGCCTGTTCCCCTGGAAGCCGTCGCCTCGTCCCTCGGAATCGCGCTGCCGCCGGACTCCGCCGACACGTTGGTGAAGGGGGTGTCCCTCAACTCGCGCACCGTGGAGCCGGGAGACTTGTACCTGGCGCTGCCCGGTGCCACGCGCCACGGGGCCGACTTTGTCAGCCAAGCGGTGGCAGCCGGTGCCGTGGCCGTCTTGACCGATGAGGACGGCGCACGTCAATTGGCCCTTGAGGATCTTGCTGTTCCCGTTCTGATCGTCGGCAATCCCCGCGCAGGCGTCGGTTCACTCGCGGCACTCGTTTATCGAAGCCAACCACTGGATGGGGTTTCGCCGACGCTTTTCGGTGTAACCGGTACGAACGGCAAGACGACGACGACGTATTTCATCAACTCCCTGCTCCGCGCCTTGGGCATGAACCCGGGATTGATCGGGACGATTGAAATTCTTGCGGGGGGTGAGGCCATCCCGAGCCTGCTGACCACGCCGGAATCAACGGATGTCCATGCCTTGCTCGCCCTCATGCGCGAACGCGGGCTGGAGGCGGCTTCCATGGAGGTCTCCTCCCATGCCCTGTCGTTCCACAGGGTCGACTCGGTGACGTTCGACGTTGCCGGCTTCACCAACCTGACACAGGACCACCTCGATCTCCACGGAAGCATGGATGAGTACTTCCGGACCAAGGCGGAGCTGTTCACCAGCGCGCGCGCACGGCGGGCCGTAGTGACCGTGGATGATCCGTGGGGGCGCCAGCTGGCCGATGAGGCGGGAATTCCCGTAACCACGCTGTCGGCCACCCCCGGGGGCGGAGCCGACTGGACGGTGGAGTCGGCCAAGCCGCGGGGGCTTGGAACGGACTTCGAATTGCGCCACCGCGACGGAACGGTCCTGCGCGTCCATACAGGATTGCCAGGGGACTTCAACGTCGCCAACGCGGCGTTGGCCACCATTATGGTGCTTGACTCCGGCATCGAGCCGTCGGCACTGCAGGCGGCTCTCGACGTGCACGATCCCTTCACCGTTTCCGTACCCGGCCGGATGCAACTGATCTCGGATGCCCCGGCTGCCGTCGTCGATTTCGCGCACAACCCGGACGCACTGGCGAGGGCCCTCAAGGCCGTGCGCCCGCAGGCCCCCGGATCCCGCGTGATCGTCGTATTCGGCGCCACAGGACAGCGCGACCAGGGCAAGCGGCCGACCATGGGCGCCATAGCCGCCCGGCTCGCCGACGTCGTGATTGTCAGCGACGACGATCCCCATGATGAAGACGCTGCTGCGATCCGTTCGGAAGTCATCGCAGGGGCCCGTGCCGCCCGCGAGTCGGAAGACCTTGACTGCGAGATCGTGGAAGCGTACCCCCGGGACGTCGCCATCCGCCAAGCCGTGGAACTGGCCACTGAGAAGGACACCATCCTGGTCGCCGGCCGCGGCCACGAGGTGTGGCAGGAAGTGAAGGGCGTCAACCTCGCCCTCGACGACCGGGTGGAACTGCGGGCGGCCTTGACAGCCAGGGGATTCAAGGTTTCCACGGACGAGCGGATAGAGTCCTAGACCGAGATGATTGCACTTACTGCGGCGGAGATCGCCGATATTACCCATGGCCGATTGGCAGCGGACCCGGGCATTGTCCCGGCGTCCGTCGTTACCGACTCCCGTGAGGCGGCCGCTGGATCGTTGTACGTGGCCAAGCCCGGAGAGAACGCCGACGGCCACGCCTATGTGGGCGCCGCCTTTGAACGCGGGGCTGTCCTGGCGCTGACCGAGCGCGACGTTTCCGACGACGACGGCCGGCCATACCCCGCCGTCGTCGTCGATGACGCCGTGCTCGCCATGGGTGCCCTGGCTGCGGAGTCCGTGCGCCGCATCCGTGCCGAACGTGCGGCCCAGGGAGAGCCCTTCACTGTCATCGGCATCACGGGCTCAGCGGGCAAGACCACCACCAAGGACCTGCTCGCGGGCATTCTTTCCCGGGCCGGTGCCACGGTGGCTCCGCAGGGTTCGTACAACGGTGAAGTCGGCGTGCCGCTCACCGTGTTCGGAGCCGATGCGGGCACCCGCTACCTGGTGATCGAAATGGGGGCAACCGGGATTGGCCACATCAAATACCTCGCCGAGATGGTCCAACCGGACATCGGCGTCGTTCTGTGCGTCGGCACCGCCCACGCCGGCGAGTTTGGTGGCGTGGAGAACATCGCGAAGGCCAAGGGCGAACTCGTAGAGGCGCTGGGGCGGGACGGAACCGCCGTCATCAACCTCGACGACGCGCGGGTCGCCGCCATGGTCTCCCGCACCCAGGCCACAGTGCTCGGAACCACCGCTACCGGCATTCCCGGCTCCGCAGTCGAGGCCCGGAACGCGGATATCGACGAAAACGGCCACCCGGAATTCGAGCTCTTCCTGCCCGACGGCGGGGCTCCCCATTCCGTCCACAGCAAGCTCATCGGTGCGCACCACATCACCAACCTGCTTGCCGCTGCGGCCGCCGCGTTCGCGGCTGGCCTCCCTGCGGCCGGGATCGCCGAGTCGCTGAGCGAGCAGTCGCCCGCCAGCCGGTGGCGGATGGAACGCACTGAGCGCGCGGACGGCGTCACCATCATCAACGACGCGTACAACGCGAATCCGGAATCCATGCGCGCAGCATTGCGCACCCTCGCCGACCTCGGGCAGGGACGCCGCACGTGGGCAGTGCTTGGCGCGATGTTGGAACTCGGCGAAGATTCCATCCGCGAACACACGGCTGTGGGTACGCAAGTGGTCCGCTTGAACATTTCCAGGCTCGTGGTGGTTGGCCGGGAAGCCCGGGCGCTGTATGTTTCCGCGATCCAGGAAGGCTCCTGGGGCGACGAGTGCATCTTCACCGAAACGGCCGACGAGGCCTACGAACTGCTGCAGGCTGAGCTCAAACCGGGCGACTTGGTGCTTTTCAAGTCCTCGAACGGGGTCGGCCTAAGGCATTTGGGGGATCGGATAGCATTACCTCCACAGACCGGTACGAGTGCGAACACCGCGGCTGCAACTGCCGCCAATGAAGGGAACGAGCTGCTGTGATTGCACTGTTGATCGGCGCGGGCGTCGCCCTCCTGGTGGCCCTGGTTGGCACGCCACTCTTCATCCGGTTCCTCGTCACCAAGGGATACGGCCAGTTCATCCGCGACGATGGACCCACCTCCCACCACACCAAGCGTGGTACCCCCACGATGGGCGGGACAGTCGTGGTGGCCGCGGTGCTCATCAGCTACGGGTTGACCCACCTGATCATGTGGATGATGAACCCGCGATCACCTGGCCCGTCCGCCTCGGGACTGCTCTTGTTGTTCCTGATGGTCGGTATGGGATTCGTTGGTTTCCTCGACGATTTCATCAAGATTTCCAAGCAGCGCAGCCTCGGACTCAACGCCAAGGCGAAGCTGATTCTCCAAGCGTTTGTCGGCATTGTCTTCGCAGTGCTCGTCCTGAACTTCCCCGACTCGCAGGGGATCACGCCGGCCTCCACGCATATTTCGCTTGTGCGGGACATTCCCTGGCTGAACTTGGCCTTCGGGGGCACCGTCCTCGGAGCCATCCTGTTCGTCATCTGGTCGAACCTGATCGTCACTGCGGCAACCAACGGCGTCAACCTGACGGACGGATTGGACGGCCTCGCGGCCGGTGCCTCCATCATGGTCTTCGGAGCCTACACACTCATGGGAATCTGGCAGAACAACCAGGCATGCGGTTCACCCCGCGAGGCGGGCAGCGGTTGCTATTCGGTCCGCGACCCGCTCGATCTGGCGCTGCTGGCAGCTATTTGCAGTGCCGCGTTAGTGGGCTTCCTCTGGTGGAACACGTCCCCGGCGAAGATCTTCATGGGCGACACCGGTTCCCTGGCAATCGGCGGTGCCGTGGCCGGCTTTGCGATCCTCTCCCGCACGGAACTTCTTTTGGGCATCATCGGCGGGCTCTTCGTCCTCATCACGCTGTCGGTCATCATCCAGGTGGGCTACTTCAAGGTCACCAAGGGTAAGCGGGTCTTCAAGATGGCCCCACTTCAGCATCATTTCGAACTCAAGGGCTGGGCCGAAATCACGGTGGTTGTCCGATTCTGGATTCTTTGTGGACTATTCGTGGCCGCAGGCCTTGGGATTTTCTATGCTGAATGGGTGGTGCTGCTGTGAGCGCAAGTCCTCAAACCAAGCCTTCTGCCAATGACCGGCTCAAGGACCTCGTCAGTTGGGATTCCGACTGGAAGGGCCTCCGTGTCGTCGTGACCGGCATCGGTGTGTCCGGATTCGCGGCCGCCGATACCTTGATCGAACTGGGCGCACGCGTGGTGGTTGTCGACGCGGCGACGAGCGCCAAGGCCCTCGCGCAGGCGGACACCTTGAAGATCGTCGGCGCAGCCGACGTCCTCCTCGGCCAAGATGCAGTCAAAACGCTGCCCCGGGTGGACGGTGAAAAGGCCGAGCTCGTCGTGACGTCGCCGGGCTGGCGCCCGGACCAGTCCCTCCTGGCAGCTGCCAAAAGGGCCCACGTACCGGTGTGGGGCGACGTCGAACTCGCTTGGCGGGTGCGCGAACGCCAGGGCCGCAAGACGGCGGACTGGCTCACCATCACGGGTACGAACGGCAAGACCACCACGGTGGGCATGACCGAGGCGATGCTGCAGGCAGCGGGGCTCAAGGCAATCGCCGTGGGGAATGTAGGCACGCCCATCCTGGACGCACTCCGTGACCCAGTGGAGTACGACGCCTTCGCTGTTGAGCTTTCCAGCTTCCAATTGCACTGGATCGAGTCGCTTTCCCCGGTGGCGAGCGTCTGCCTCAATGTCGCCGAGGACCACGTCGACTGGCACGGCTCCTACGAGTCCTACCTCGCGGACAAGGCAAAAATCTTCGAGAACACGCAGAAGGCGTGTATCTACAACGCCGAGCAGATCGAGACCGAACGCATGGTGGAAAACGCCGACGTGGTCGAAGGTTGCCGGGCGATCGGTTTCACCACCCTGACTCCGGCGGTCAGCATGCTCGGCGTCGTCGAGGGCTTGCTCGTGGACCGCGCGTTCATCGAAGAGCGCAAGAGTTCGGCAGAGGAACTCGCGTCCCTGGCGGACCTGGGCCCGGCCGCGCCGCGACACATGGTTGCGAACGCGCTGGCCGCCGCCGCGCTGGTGCGCGCCTATGGCGTCGAACCGGCCGCAGTGCGGGAGGGCCTCAGGAACTATCTCCCTGGAGACCACCGCATCCAGCCTGTGGCCAAGCAGAACGGCGTGCTCTGGGTCAACGACTCCAAGGCGACCAATCCGCACGCAGCTTCTGCTGCCCTGTCGGCGTTCGACAAGGTCGTCTGGATCGCCGGCGGTCTCTCCAAGGGCGTCAACTATGACGAGTTGGTCGAAAACAACGCGCACAGGCTCAAGGCAGTGGTGCTGATCGGCTCCGACACCGCGGACCTGGAAGCCTCCCTCAAGCGACACGCAGCGGATGTGCCCGTAATCGGGCAGCCCAAGGGCGACACTGAAATGGTGCAGTCCGCCGATTCAGCTGGTACCGCCGCGGAACCGTCTCCGATCTTCGGCGACACCGTGATGGCCCACGCTGTCGAGTCGGCAGCAAGTATCGCCGAGTCCGGCGATACGGTGCTGATGGCCCCGGCGGCTGCCTCCATGGACCAGTTCTCTTCCTACGCTCACCGTGGCGATGCTTTCATCCGGGCAGTGCGCGAGCTTGTGGAAGGCCAGGCACAGACCACCGAGGAGTAACAATGGTCAGCACGCCCACGCGCAGCGGGCCCGGGCGGACCCGGGCCGGCAAGGCAGACCCCCCCGGACGCGCGGGAGGCGTTGGGCGGGCTTCGCTGCCGTCCCGCATCCGCTCGGGGATTGCCGGGTTTTGGTCGACTCTCGAGGGAAGCGGTAAATCGAGCGGCGGGTCAACCTACTACTTGATTCTTGGTGCTTCGCTTGCGCTGACGGCCATCGGGATCATCATGGTCCTGTCGGCGTCGAGCGTCGAAGCGATTGCGGCCGGCGAATCCCCATACTCCATCGCCACTAAGCAAGGCATGTTCGCCGCTATCGGCATCGTCGCGATGCTGGTGCTTTCGAGGGTCAATGTCCTGTGGCTCAAGCGATTCGCGTGGCCCTCGATCATTCTTGCCGGCGCCTTGCTGGTGCTGGTTCTGGTCATCGGCAAACGTGTGCTGGGCAACCAGAACTGGATCGAGATCGGCGGCTTCACCTTCCAGCCATCGGAGTTCGCCAAGTTCGCGCTGGTGCTCTGGATGGCCACGGTTCTTTCCGTCAAAGCAAAGCTTCTGGACAAGTGGACGCACGCGCTGATCCCGGTCGTTCCGGTCTCCGGCGCCATCATCACCTTGATTGTCCTCGGACATGACCTCGGAACCTCCCTGGTGGTCATGCTCATCATGGCTGCCGGATTGTTTTTCGGCGGCGTCAACTTGAGGCTCTTCGCTGCGGCCGGCGGAGTTGCCGCAGCTGCCGCCCTGATCCTGGCGTTCACGAGTGGAAACCGGATGTGCCGGATCACCTCATGGATGGGGCAGAGCTGCGCGGGGGCGAGCGACATCGGCTTCCAGAGCGAACAGGGGCTCAGCGCCCTTGCTTCGGGAGGTTGGCTTGGTGTCGGACTCGGCCAGAGCCGGCAAAAATACCAGTGGATTCCCGAAGCCCACAACGACTTCATCTTCGCTGTCATCGGGGAAGAACTCGGGCTTGTGGGGACGATCGTGGTCCTGGTGCTTTTTGCCTTGCTCGCGGTTGCGATCTACCGGGTCGTCAGCCACCAGGAAGACTTGTTCGCCCGGGTGCTCGGCGGCTCGATCATGGCGTGGATGCTTGGACAGGCTGCGATCAACATGGCCATGGTGGCAGGGTTGCTCCCCGTGATCGGCGTTCCTCTGCCTTTCATTTCCTATGGCGGTTCAGCGTTGGTGATGTCGCTATGTGGCGTGGGCGTAGTGTTGTCTTTGGCCCGCGCCCAAATGGCTCCTGCCAGCCGTTCCAAGCCGCGCTGGCGATTTGCGAAAACTGCACGAAAGCGTACATAGCACTCCATGAATTCCCAGCCCAAGCCCCTCTCCGTGGTCCTCGCCGGCGGCGGGACCGCCGGACACATCAGCCCCCTGCTTGCCATCGCCGACGCCATCAAGTCGCTGCGGCCGGACGCGAAGATCCTTGCCGTCGGCACGCCCAACGGCATGGAAACGCGCCTCGTGCCGGCCGCCGGCTACGAGCTGGCCACGATTGACCGGGTTCCCTTTCCCCGCAAGCCTTCCGCGGATCTGCTCAAACTGCCCGGCAGGCTCGCGGCGGCCGTCAAGCAAGCCGGTCGCATCCTGGACGACGCACAGGCCGACGTCCTCCTCGGCGTCGGCGGCTATGTCTGCACTCCCATGTACCTCGCGGCCTGGCGTCGCAGGATCCCCATCGTCATCCACGAGGCCAACACGCGCGCAGGGCTTGCCAACCGGGTAGGAGCCATGTTCACCAAGCACGTGGGTGTGGCCTTCCCGGAAACCCGGCTACGGCACGCCCGCCATGTCGGGATGCCCATGCGCAAGGCCATCGCCGGTTTGGACCGGGCGGCCTGGCGCGCGGATGCCCGGCAGTCGCTTGGCCTGGACGCCGGACAACCAGCACTCATCGTGACGGGCGGTTCCTCGGGCGCCCAGAGCATCAACCGCACCATCGCCGGTGCCGTCGCCGCTTTGGCGGATGCCGGTATCCAGACACTGCACATCACCGGCCGGGGCAAGGCAGTGACGAACGACGACGGCGCCCCCCTGGCTGCCGACGGCTACCACCAGGTGGAATACGTCGACGGCATGGAAAACGTCTACGCGGCAGCAGACGTCCTCCTTGCCCGATCCGGCGCGGCAACCGTCAGTGAGGTGGCCGCCGTCGGGCTCCCGGCAGTCTTCGTTCCACTGCCCATCGGAAACGGCGAGCAGGCAATGAACGCCTCCGCACTGGTCAAGGCCGGGGCAGCGCTTCTGGTCGACGACCGGGCCTTGACCGCGGAGTGGCTCAAAGCCGAGTTGATTCCCTTGCTCACGGATCAAGCCCGCCTTGAGGACATGGCCAGCAAGGCAAAGGAACTTGGCATCAGAAATGCTGATCAGCGGATGGCTGATCTCGTCTTGGAAGCGGTATCCGAATGACCCAGCCCCACGCAGACATCAATTCCCTCGGCAGGGTCCATTTCATCGGCATCGGCGGCGTGGGCATGTCCGCCGTCGCACGCATCATGGTGGCCAGGGGCGTTCCCGTGAGCGGTTCCGACGCCAAGGACCTGCCCGTCATGCAGGACCTCCAGTCGGCCGGGGCGCGGATCGCTGTGGGCTACGCCGCAGAAAATCTTCGTGACGCCCAGACCGTCGTCGCCGGTTCGGCCATCAGGGCGGACAATCCGGAGCTGGAAGCGGCCCGGGCGGCCGGTCTGCCGGTGCTCCACCGCTCCGAGGCCCTCGCAGCAACCATGGGCGCCGACCGCGTGGTGACCGTGGCCGGGACGCACGGCAAATCCACCACCACGTCAATGGTTGCCGTGTTGCTCAAGGAAGCGGGCCTGGATCCGTCGTTCGCCATCGGCGCCAACGTACCTGCCCTCGGTGTCAACGCCGCGCACGGCGCGTCGGATATCTTCGTTGCCGAAGCCGACGAATCGGACGGTTCCTTCCTCAACTACCGGCCCCTCATCGCCGTCGTCACCAACGTCGAGGCCGACCACCTGGACTACTACGGCACGCCTGAGGCCGTCTACGCCTCTTTCGACAGTTTCGCGGCACTCCTGCCCGCCAACGGCGTGCTTTTCGCCTGCGCGGACGACGACGGCGCCCGGGCCCTCGCGGAACGGACCCGCGCCGCAGGCAATACCCGGGTACTGAGCTACGGGACCGCGGAGGACGCCGATATCCGGCTGCGCGACGGGGGACCCGGCGACGTCAGGGTCTCCGTGGGCGGACAGGAATACCGGCTCGACCTCCAAGTGCCCGGGCGGCACAACGCCTTGAACGCGGCGGCCGCGTTCGGCGTCGCCGTCGAGCTCGGCGTGGCGCCCGGGGTTGCCGCGGCCGCCCTCGGCCATTTCACCGGAGCCTCGCGGCGATTCGAGTTCAAGGGGCAGGGGAGGGGCGTGCGTGTCTACGACGACTACGCCCACCACCCCACGGAGGTCCGGGCCGCCCTGTCCGCTGCCCGTTCCGTCGCAGGCGGCAACAAGGTGCATGTGCTCTTCCAGCCACATCTGTTTTCCCGCACGCGCGAATTCGCGGAGCAGTTTGCTGAAGCGCTTGGCGAGGCGGATACGGCCCTCGTGCTGGATATCTACCCTGCCCGCGAGGATCCCATTCCCGGGGTCACGAGCACCCTGATCACAGGGCGCCTCAAGAGCGGCAGGCTCGTTGCCGGCGGGCAGGAAGCGCTGGACGCGGTTCTCTCCGCGGCCGGCGAGGGCGACATCGTCCTCACCGTCGGAGCCGGTGACGTCACGGCCTACGGGCCCCGGATCGTGGAGCTGTTGGGTGGCTGACACCCGGAAGCCGACTTTCAAGCCGCAGGCGGGCACCCGGCCGGGAGTCGTCAGTGCTGAACGCAGCCTCGACGATCCCGTCGGTGGCCCTTCGGAGGCCGCCCGTGCGAAGGACAGCAACGTGCTGGCCTTTCCGGAACCCAAGGGACGCAAGCGCCGGAGGACAGTGCTCACGGCCTTGGCCATCATCGTCGCCCTTGTCGCCGGAATTATCGTTGCGGCGATCTACTCGCCGGTGTTCGCCGTGCGCACAGTGTCGGTCGACGGTACGAAGCTTCTCCAGGCGGGGAGCGTCCAGAAGGCACTCGAACCGGTGAAGGGAAAACCCCTTCCGCAAATCAACGACGCCGAGATCGCCGCGCTGCTCAAGCCCCTCGTCCAGGTACGTTCAGTCAGTACCGAAGCCCGGCCGCCGTCGGAACTCCTGGTCCACATCGTGGAGCGGGTACCCGTGGCCCTGGTGAAGAGCGGTGACAACTATTCACTGGTTGACGTCGACGGCGTCCAGCTCGGATCAACGGCCGATCCCGCATCGGTTGCCTTGCCGCTCATCGATGGGCAAGGAGCCAACCAGAATCTCTTCAAGGCGATCACGGCCGTTCTTGCGACGCTGCCGGCGGATGTCCTGGCGAAGATGGCCAACGCGTCGGCCTCGTCGCCGGACGCCGTCGAGCTCAAGCTCACGGACGGCAAGATCGTGGTGTGGGGGAATGCGGACGAGAAGGAGCTGAAGGCCCGCGTCCTCGAGGCCTTGCTCAAGGCTCCCGCCAATCCAAAAGTTCCGGTGAATGTCTACGATGTCAGCGCACCGAGGCACCCGTTCACCAAATAGACCATTTCAGGAAGTAACTTCTCTGACGTAGAGGGCTATTTTTCGGACTTTCACACGACACGCGGAGGCGGTCATTGAATGTCGGATTCATAGCCCATACCGTCACTTAAGAGTTACTTGACATAACTATAACCTTCAACTAGAGGGTTAAGGTCCAAGAATTCAAGTTGGACTCGATCTGTTTCGCTATAGGACACAAGCAAGGGGCACGAAACGTGGCAGCACCGCAGAATTACTTGGCCGTCATCAAGGTCGTCGGCATCGGCGGCGGTGGCGTGAATGCAGTTAACCGAATGATCGAAGTCGGCCTCCGCGGCGTCGAGTTCATCGCCATCAACACCGATGCCCAGGCTCTCCTCATGAGCGACGCGGACGTCAAGCTCGACGTCGGACGTGAACTCACCCGCGGTCTGGGAGCCGGCGCCAACCCCGACGTCGGACGCCAGGCAGCCGAGGACCACGCCGACGAGATCGAAGAGGTCATCCGCGGAGCCGACATGGTCTTCGTCACCGCAGGCGAAGGCGGCGGAACCGGAACCGGCGGCGCCCCCGTCGTGGCCCGGATCGCACGCTCGCTCGGCGCACTGACCATCGGTGTGGTCACGCGTCCCTTCACCTTCGAAGGCCGCCGGCGCGCCGGCTCGGCCGAGGCCGGAATCGACGCCCTGCGCGACGAAGTCGATACCCTCATCGTCATCCCCAACGACCGCCTCCTGTCCATCAGCGACCGTAACGTCTCCGTCCTGGACGCTTTCCGTTCCGCTGACCAAGTACTTCTGTCCGGTGTCCAGGGCATCACGGACCTCATCACCACCCCTGGCCTGATCAACCTCGACTTCGCCGACGTCAAGTCGGTCATGCAGGGTGCAGGCTCAGCGCTGATGGGTATCGGCTCGGCACGAGGAGAGGACCGCGCTGTCAAGGCCGCCGAACTCGCCATCGCTTCTCCGCTTCTGGAAGCATCGATCGACGGCGCCCACGGCGTCCTGCTTTCCATCCAGGGCGGCTCGGACCTCGGCCTGTTCGAGATCAACGAGGCCGCGAGGCTCGTGCAGGAAGTGGCCCACCCCGAAGCCAACATCATCTTCGGTGCCGTCATCGACGACGCCTTGGGTGACGAGGCGCGCGTCACGGTTATCGCCGCCGGTTTTGACGACCTCAAGGCCACCTCACCCTCGATGAACCAGCCTGCAGCCCAGCAGCCGGGTCAGCACCAGGCCCCTGCCGCTCCGGACCGTCCCGCGGCACCAACAGCTGCTCCGGCCTACTCTGCGCCGCAGCATGTTTCCGCCGGTGTCGGAGCTTCCGGCTTGAGCAACTGGGGCCAGCAGCGCCCGTCCGCCTTGCCCGCCGACTCGGGCTTCGACGTCGACCTCCCGGCCGTCGTCGAACCGGACCTTTCGGGAAGCCGCACCGACGACCTCGATGTTCCGGACTTCCTGAAGTAGCAGCTCTGTTCAAACCCACCCAGGAGAGTTAGCCAGTAGTGTTTTGGTGGCGAAAAGAAGTGCGGCCCGGAATTTCGGTTGCCTTCTCCGATGACGATGCGGGCAACCTTGCACTGCACGTAGCGGACAATCCTGACGACGTCATGGTGCGCCGGGCCCGGCTGGAAGCAGCAGCGGGGCTCGGCGGACGCCGTTTCCAATACATGAACCAGGTCCACGGAAAAGCCGTCGAATTCATCTCCGTGCCCGGGGACGGACCAACGGTGGACGCCATGGTGTCAAGGGGGCAACCCCTCGCGGTCATGGTGGCCGATTGTGTCCCCGTTGTGCTCTTGGGCAAAGTGCCGGATGACGTCAATCCCGTCCTTGCGGTGGTCCATGCCGGCCGGCCCGGGGTTGCCGCCGATATCGTTTCGGCCACTGTGGTGGAGATGCGAAACCGCGGCGCGGCGGCCATCAGCGCCTGGGTGGGCCCTTCCATCTGCGGTGAATGCTACGAAGTTCCGGAACAGCTGCGGACGGACGTGGCTGCCGCGGTTCCGGAAACCTGGTCCACAACCTCGTGGGGCACGGCCGCACTGGACCTGCCTGCCGGTGTGCGTGCCCAGCTGCAGGCACTCGACGTCACGGTCGAGTACTCGGGGGAGTGCACGCGGGAGACCGCCCGGCTCTTCTCGTACCGGCGCAATCAGAAAACAGGGCGGTTTGCAGGTTTGGTGTGGACGCATGAGTGAGGATTTCCCCACGGCGGAAAGCGCCGCGGGCGATCGGCGTACGGCCGAGCTGCGCGAACGGCTCTCCGCGGTCCGCCAAAGGATTTCGGCGGCAACCGCGGCCGCCGGGCGAAGCGAAGAGCCGCAACTGATAGTCGTCAGCAAGTTCCATCCCGCAGCGGACGTAGCGCGGCTAGCGGCACTTGGCGTGACGGATGTCGGCGAAAACCGGGACCAAGAGGCGGCCGCGAAGTCCGCCGAGCTCGCCGGACTCCCGGTGCGTTGGCACTTCATTGGCCAACTGCAAAGCAACAAGGCCAAGTCCGTCGTGAAGTACGCGTTCTCCGTGCAATCGATCGACCGTCCGCAACTCGCCGAGGCACTTGCAAAGGCCGTTGCGCGGCAACAGTCCGAGTCCGGCAGGCCGGACCTCGACTGCTACATCCAGGTCAGTCTTGAGGACGACGGCGGCGCCCACCGCGGCGGTGCCGCTCCGTCCGACGTCGAGCGCCTCGCGGAATCCATCGCAACCGCCGCCGGACTGCGCCTGGCCGGCGTGATGGCGGTCGCGCCGCTCGGTGCGCCCCCGGAGGAAGCGTTCGAGAAACTCGCCAACATTTCACGGGATCTTCGGGGACTTCATCCGGACGCCGTGGGGGTATCCGCCGGGATGAGCCAGGACCTCGAAGCTGCCGTTCAATTCGGTGCGACACACCTGCGAATTGGCTCGGATATTCTCGGTTCGCGCCCGCGCGTGGGGTAGCGTCAAAGTATTGGAAGCGACGGGCCGGGATTTCAGCGATGTCAAGTCATGGGCGGCCCGCCCACTGCAGACACGATAGGAGTCCAGCATGGCTGGCGCACTGCGCAAGACAATGGTTTATCTTGGGCTCGCCGATGGCGATGAACACTACGAGTCTGAGCAGCACGTGCAGCACACGGACGAGGACCGGTCGGTCGACCACAATCGTGAAGAGCGCCGCGCCCCAGCACCTGTACGTGAAGTAGTTCGTGAAGTCCCCCCTGTCGCCGAAGAGGAATACCGCGCACCCGTGACACCTATCAAGCGTGCGGCGTCCAGCCGCGAAGACGCCTCCGGTCTGAGGCAGATCACCACTGTCCATCCCCGCTCCTACAATGACGCCAAGATCATCGGCGAGAGTTTCCGGGATGGCATCCCGGTGATCATGAACGTCACGGACATGGGCGAGGCAGATGCCAAGCGCCTCGTCGATTTTTCCGCCGGTTTGGTCTTCGGACTCCACGGCAGCATTGAGCGCGTCACCAGCAAGGTTTTCCTGCTGTCGCCGTCGTACGTCGAAGTTCTCGGCGACGACAAGAAGGTCAGCGAAGCGCAAGCAACGTTCTTCAACCAGAGCTAGCGCGGTCAACCCGGATGCCAGGCAGAGCGATCTGCCTGGCATCTGTGTTGCAATAGAGGGACTGACCGGAAAAATGGCGAACTAGGAGATCTGAGCTAACCCGTGGGCATAGTTTTCGGCCTTTTGTACATTGCATTGCTGCTGTTCCTGGTCACCCTCATCATCAGGCTCGTTTTCGATCTGGTGCAGATGTTTGCGCGCCAGTGGCGCCCCCGCGGTGGCGCCTTGGTGGCCGCGCACGTGGTCTATTCCGTGACTGATCCGCCCTTGAAACGGATCCGCCGGCTCATTCCACCGCTGCAGCTTGGTGGGGTGTCCCTTGACCTGGCATTTCTGATCGTGTTTATTGTCGTCAGCATCGCGATGGGATTCGTCTACTCGCTGGCGTAGCTCTTCCGCAGTCCATGTGCCGTCAATCTGTTTTCTTCGGCTAGTGGGCTGCAAACCTCCGACCCAACACGATGGTGTTGAATTGGGGGAATCAGATGATATTTAGGTACCGTAGTTTTGAACGGCCGGAAGGCCTACTGACTAACTAGACCAACGAGGTGACCAGATGGCTTTGACGCCAGAAGACGTTGTCAACAAGCGCTTTCAGCCGACCAAGTTCCGCGAAGGCTACGACCAGGACGAGGTCGACGACTTTCTCGACGAAATCGTCGTCGAGCTGAGGCGCTTGAACCAGGAGAACGACGAGCTCCGCAAGAAGCTCGCCGAAGGCGGAAACCCGGTCCCTGCCAGCGCGGCATCGGCACCCGTGGTCGAGAAGGTGCCCGCTCCGGTGAAGGCCGACAAGGACGCACAGGCCAAGGCGGAAGCCGAAGCGAAGGCCGCCGAGGCCGAGAAGAAGAAGGAGCCGGCCGTTGCCGCCGCTCCGGCCCCGGCCGCACCTTCCGCAGGCTCTCCTTCCGCCGAGTCCGCAGCCGGCCTGCTGGCCATGGCCCAGCAGATGCACGACAAGCACGTGGCCGATGGCGAGCAGCAGAAGGAAAAGATCATTGCCGAGGCACAGATCGAAGCCTCCAGCCTCGTCAACGACGCGCAGGATAAGTCCCGCAAGATCCTCGGTGCCCTCGAGCAGCAGCGCAGCGTTCTCGAACGCAAGGTGGAGCAGCTCCGCGGCTTCGAGCGCGACTACCGCTCCCGCCTGAAGGCCTACATCGAAGGCCAGCTGCGTGACCTGGATGCCCGCGGCTCGGTTGCCGCTCCTGAGGTCGGCGAAGCCGCCGCAGAGGTCTAGCAAGTATTCTGAAAGCCGGTGGCTGGGGATTCCTCGGCCACCGGCTTTCGCCTGTTAAGGCGCCAGAAGCCACGGTTACCGAATGAAAGTACTATGAGCGACGAACAAACTGACGGCACAGAACAAACGAACGGCACCACGGAGCCGGTCCGCACCAAAGCCCACACGTGGCGTCCGGCACTGCTTTGGGTCTTTGCCGGCTTCGCCGTATTCGCGTACGCCTTCGATCAACTGACCAAGCTCTGGGTCACCAGCACCATGGTCGAAGGCGAGCGGATCCCTGTGCTTCCTCCGCTCCTGCATTGGTACTACATCCGAAACTCGGGCGCTGCGTTCTCCATCGGTGAAAACGTCACGTGGGTCTTCACGATCGTCATGGCCGCCGTTTCGGTGGTGATTCTGTTCCAAGTGCGTCGATTGGGGTCGGTCTGGTGGTCACTGGCGCTCGGCCTGCTGCTGGGCGGCGCGCTCGGGAACCTTACGGACCGGCTTTTCCGCGAGCCTTCCTTCGCCATGGGCCACGTGGTGGACTTCATCCAGTTGCCCAACTTCGCAATCTTCAACATCGCCGACTCCGCGGTGGTTTCCGGCGTCGTGATCATCTGCCTGCTGACCATACGGGGGATCGGACTCGACGGCTCCCGCCATCATTCCGCCGATTCCGCGCCGGCAAAATCCGGCACGCCGGAAGAACAGGCTCCGGGCGATGTCTGAGCAGTTCGTGGTGCCCGAAGAATTGGGCGGGGCAAGGGCCGACGCGGGCTTGGCGAAGATGATGGATATCTCCCGCTCCGCGGCCGCCTTGTTGATCGCCGAGGGCAATGTCACAGTCTCCGCGAACACAGTGGGCAAGTCGGCGAAACTCATTGCCGGGTCCGTGTTGGAAGTCACCGTTCCCGAACGCAGGGATCCCTTGGAAGTCGTGGAGGAAGTCGTGGAAGGCCTGAATATCCTGTTGGACGATGACGATTTTGTCGTCATCGACAAACCGGTCGGCGTGGCGGCGCACCCGTCTCCGGGTTGGGTTGGTCCTACCGTGGTGGGTGGCCTCGCCGGTGCGGGATACCGGATCTCGACGTCAGGCGCGCCTGAACGTGCCGGCATCGTCCACCGCCTCGACGTCGGAACGTCGGGAGTCATGGTCGTGGCCAAGAGCGAACACGCTTACACGGTGCTCAAGCGGGCCTTCAAGGAACGCACGGTGGACAAGGTGTACCACGCAGTGGTCCAGGGCCTGCCGGATCCCCTGGAAGGCACCATAGACGCGCCCATCGGGCGCCACCCCGGGCATGATTGGCGATTCGCGGTGATCGAGGATGGCCGTCCCTCAGTGACGCACTACGAAGTCCTCGAGGCCTATGGCAAGGCGACCCTCGTGGAAATTCATCTTGAGACAGGCAGGACACACCAGATCCGGGTTCACTTCTCGGCCCTCCGGCACCCCTGCGCCGGCGACCTGACCTATGGGGCGGACCCCCGTTTGGCTGCCAACCTGGGACTGACCCGGCAGTGGCTGCACGCGCGGCGGCTTGGCTTCAACCACCCCCGGACCGGCGAGTGGGTGGAAGTCACCAGCCAGTATCCGGCGGACCTGCAATACGCGCTCGAGCTTCTGGAAAGCGGCAACGCGTAGCGCGATCCACGCTTCCAGCGCGCCACTCCAACCGCGGGGTCCCTGCCGGTAGACTGTCGTGGTGACTTCCAGCAATGACTCGTTCGTCCATCTGCACACCCACACCGAATACTCCATGCTGGATGGTGCGGCCCGTCTCACTGAGTTGTTTGACGAGACCGAGCGGTTGGGCATGCCGGCACTGGCCACCACGGACCACGGGTACTTGTTCGGTGCCTTCGATTTCTGGAAGAAGGCCACCGACAAAGGCATCAAGCCGATCATCGGCGTCGAGGCCTATGTCACGCCGGGCACGGCGCGCGGCGACAAGGAGCGCGTCCGTTGGGGCGACGAGAGCCAGCGGGAAGACGACGTGTCCGGTGGTGGTTCCTACACCCACATGACGTTGTTGAGCTACAACAACGCGGGCATGCGGAATCTGTTCCGGGCATCCTCGATTGCTTCGCTCGACTCGGTGTTCGGCAAATGGCCACGCTTGGACCGGGAGTTGCTGAACACCTATTCCGAAGGCCTGATCGCCACCACCGGTTGCCCTTCCGGTGAAGTCCAGACCCGCCTCCGGCTGGGACAATACCGGGAGGCGCTGGCTGCGGCATCCGAGTTCCGCGACATCTTCGGTGCGGAAAACTACTTCTGCGAACTGATGGACCATGGCCTGGACATCGAGCGGCGGGTCACCGGCGATCTGCTGCGCCTGGCCAAGGAACTGAAGCTTCCGCTCGTGGCCACCAACGACCTCCACTACACGCACGAGCATGATGCGAAGGCCCACGAGGCGCTTTTGGCGATCCAGTCGGGCTCCACTCTGCTTGAGCCCACCTATGACAACGGCGGCTCCCGGTTCGCTTTCTCCGGCAGCGGCTACTACTTGAAGTCGCCGCAGGAGATGCGCGAGCTGTTCCGCGACCATCCCGAGGCCTGCGACAACACCTTGTTGATCGCCGAGCGCTGCGAAGTGTCCTTCAACACGGGCGCGAACTACATGCCGCGGTTCCCCTGCCCTCCCGGCGAGGACGAGACGTCCTGGCTCGTCAAGGAAGTGGCCACGGGACTCGATTACCGCTACCCGGACGGCGTCCCGGACAAGGTGCGCAAGCAAGCCGACTATGAGCTTGACGTCATCACCTCCATGGGCTTCCCGGGCTACTTCCTCGTGGTGGCCGACTTCATCAACTGGGCAAAGAACAACGGAATCAGGGTGGGCCCGGGCCGTGGTTCGGGTGCGGGCTCCATGGTGGCGTACGCCATGCGCATCACCGACCTCGACCCGCTGGAACACGGCCTGATTTTCGAGCGCTTCCTCAACCCGGACCGCGTATCCATGCCCGACTTCGACGTCGACTTCGATGATCGTCGCCGTTCCGAGGTGATCGACTACGTCACCCGGAAGTACGGCGACGAGCGCGTTGCCATGATTGTCACCTACGGAACCATCAAGACCAAGCAGGCGCTCAAGGACTCCTCCCGCGTGCTTGGCTACCCGTTCAGCATGGGTGAACAGCTCACCAAGGCCCTGCCACCGGCCGTGATGGCCAAGGACATCCCGCTGGCGGACATCCAGAACCCGGAGGCCAAGCGCTATGGCGAGGCCGGCGACTTCCGCCAGCTGATCAGCACCGACCCGGAGGCTGCCAAGGTCTTCGAGACCGCGCTGGGCATTGAGGGGCTGAAGCGGCAGTGGGGCGTGCATGCCGCCGGTGTCATCATGTCCTCGGACCCCATCATCGACGTCATTCCTGTCATGCGCCGCATCCAGGACGGCCAAGTCATCACGCAGTTCGATTACCCGACGTCCGAAGGCCTTGGCCTGATCAAGATGGACTTCCTCGGCTTGAGGAACCTGACGATCATTTCCGACGCGCTGGAAAACATCAAGATGAACCGGGGCGTCGACCTCGATCTTGAGCACCTGGCGTTGGACGACCCGGCGTCGTACGAGTTGCTGGCGCGCGGCGACACTTTGGGGGTCTTCCAGCTCGACGGCGGACCCATGCGGTCGCTGCTCAAGCTCATGAAGCCTGACAACTTCGAAGACATCTCCGCCGTGTTGGCGCTGTACCGGCCAGGTCCCATGGGTGCCAACGCGCACACCGACTACGCCCTGCGCAAGAACAAGATCCAGGAAGTCATCCCGATCCATCCGGAGCTCGAGGAACCGCTCTCGGAAATCCTCGGCGGAACCTACGGCCTGATCGTGTACCAGGAGCAGGTCATGGCCGTGGCCCAGAAGCTGGCCGGCTACTCACTGGGTCAAGCCGATATCCTGCGCCGTGCCATGGGCAAGAAGAAGAAATCCGAGCTGGACAAGCAGTTCGCCGGCTTTTCCCAAGGCATGCAGGACAACGGCTACTCCATGGAGGCCGTCAAGACCCTGTGGGACATCCTGCTCCCGTTCTCCGACTACGCCTTCAACAAGGCGCACTCCGCAGCGTACGGTGTCATCTCCTACTGGACTGCGTACCTGAAGGCCCACTACGCCCCCGAATACATGGCTGCCCTGCTCACGTCCGTGGGCGACGACAAGGACAAATCGGCGATCTACCTCAATGAGTGCCGGCGCATGGGCATCACGGTCCTACCGCCGGACGTCAACGAGTCAAGCCTCAACTTCACTCCTGTGGGAACCGACATCCGCTTCGGAATGGGGGCCATCCGCAACGTCGGCGTCAACGTGGTGGAAGCCATGGTGGCGGCCCGTGCGAGCGAGGGCGCCTACACCTCCTTCAAGGACTTCCTCATGAAGGTCCCGGCGGTGGTCTGCAACAAGCGCACCATCGAGTCCCTCATCAAGGCCGGCGCGTTCGACTCCCTCGGCCATCACCGGCGTGCTTTGGCCATGGTGCACGAAGAAGCGATCGACTCCGTCATCACGCTCAAGCGCAATGAGGCGATCGGCCAGTTCGATCTCTTTGCCGGATTCGAGGACCAGGAGCCGCAGGCCTCCCTGAGCACGGAGATCCCGGACCTACCGGAATGGGAGAAGAAGGACAAGCTCGCCTTCGAGCGGGACATGCTGGGACTCTATGTTTCGGACCACCCCCTGCAGGGGCTTGAGGGCGTGCTGAGCCAGCATGCAGAGCAATCGATCACGTCTATTCTCGGAGAAGACGGACCGCACGACGGCGCCATCGTCACCATTGCGGGTATGATCACTTCACTCAGCCGCAGGATCGCCAAAGCAAGCGGCAACGCCTACGCGCGGGCGGAGATCGAAGACCTCGGTGCTTCCATCGAGGTCATGTTCTTCGGCCAGGTGTACGGGCCCATCGCTTCGGTCCTCGCGGAGGACCTGATCGTGGTGGTCAAGGGCCGCTTGCAGCGGCGCGACGACGGTGCGGTCACCTTGAACTGCATGGAGCTCTCGGTTCCGGACCTGAGCGAGAGCACCAACGGTCCTCTCGTCATCACGATGCCCACCTACAAGGCAACCGAAGCCGTCGTCACCGATCTTCGCGATGTTTTGACCACCCACCGGGGAAACTCCGAGGTCAGGCTCCACTTGCAGGGCGACTCCAAGGTCGAGGTCATGGGCTTGCCCGTGCACCTGCGCGTGAATCCCACCCCGTCACTTTTCGGTGACCTCAAGGTACTTCTTGGCCCGACCTGCCTGGACACGTGACCGGTCGGCTACCTGAGCCAGCCGGCCGGTAACGCTGGATTTCCTGCCCTCACCGGATTTTCCTGCCCTGACTAAATTTCATAGTCGAGCGGAACCGGCTGGCCGTAGGAGCCCGAGTGGTACAGCAGGGGAGTGTCGTCCTCGCCGACCAGCCCGTCGACAACCTCCACCACCACGATCGCGTTGTTTTCGAAGGACAGGCGCATCTGGATCTTGCCGATCAGCCAGCCGGCCACGTTCTTGAGGATGGGGACATCGAAGGGCCCTGGCTCCCAATGATCGCCTTCAAACCTTTCCTGGGTGCGGGCGAAGCGGTCCGCGAGGGCCTGGTTCTCGAGGCCGAGCATGTGCAAGCCGATATACGTCGAATTCGCCACCGCCGGCCAGGAACTGGAACTGCGGGACATGTTGAACGTGAAGCGGGGCGGCTCGGCCGACAGCGAAGCCACGGAGGTCGCAGTGAACCCGAAAGGCTTGCCGTTGAGGTCGGCAGTGATGATGGCCACGCCGGCGGCATGCCGGCGGAACATTTGCTTGAATGTTGCTTCAAAAGCTGGATTGTCCGAAGCCACTTTGCCGATCTCCTGCGTGAGCTATTGGTATTAACGCTGGTGGATTCAGCGTATTCCGCTGCTCGCCGGCACGCTTGCTTGTTGGGCGTCCAGAAACGTTTGTTAATGTTTGTGTCATGACCAAGCCAACATCGAACCTTCTCGTCTCCGGCCCCGCGGGGGATACTGACCCGGACACCGGAACGGACACGCGGGACCGCACATGGTGGCTTTGGCTCGCGGTGCCCGCCGCCTCGGGCGTTGGGCTGGGCCTCGCTTGGTGGCTGTTGGCTCCGGGTGGCCTCAACGTGATCTCGGGAAATCCTGCCCTCGCCGATCCGACGGCTTCGGCGGGGCGGCTCCCGAGGGATTTGGTCCTTGCCGGGCTTCTGCTGCTTTCCGGCTGCTTCACCGCGGTCCTGCTCGACAGCAAGGTCCGGAGGCCGGGGCACGGCCTCCGCACGTTCCTGGCCGTTCTCGGTGGTGCCGTAGGGGCCTTGGTGGCCTGGCAGGTGGGTCTGCTGGCCGCGCAATGGTGGGGCTCCGCCTCGAGTGGAAGTGACGGCTTCTCATTACGGTCGGTGACGGCCCTCTTGCTGTGGCCAGGGGCGACGGCCCTTGTGACATTCCTCCTGACGCTTTTCAGCTTGATGGGAAAGCAGCCGGAGGGACCGCCGCTTGCCCCGTAAAATGATCTGGTGACCAATTTCCCGGAGAATCCTGCCGAAACCGCCGCCCAGTCCCTGGACTTCCACCGCATTGACTTGCGCGGACGGTCCCTGACCTTGGCGGAACTGCGCGCCGTGGTGCCCCGGGCGAAACATCAGACCATGGCGGACGCCGAGCAAAAAGTCCTGGACATCATTGCGGCCGTCCGTTCCCGCGGCTTCGAAGCGCTTGGGGAGTTCGCATTGGCGTTCGACGGCGTGGAACAGTCCCATCCGCGAGTGCCGGCTGCCGCCCTTGCCGAAGCCCTTGAAAACCTGGATCCTTCAGTGCGCGCAGCCCTGGAGGAATCCATCCGCCGTGCCCGGCGTTTTGCGGATGGCCAACGGCCTGCGAACGTCGACGTTGAACTGGGGGACGGCGCCGTCGTCAGCCAGAACTGGGTACCCGTGGGCCGCGTGGGTTTGTATGTTCCCGGCGGCCTGGCCGTCTACCCGTCCTCCGTCATCATGAACGTTGTTCCGGCGCTGGCCGCCGGGGTTGCCTCGATCGCCTTGGCTTCCCCGCCCCAGAAGGACTTCGGAGGCCTGCCCCACCCCACCATCCTGGCAGCTGCCGCTTTGCTCGGCATCGACGAGGTCTATGCCATTGGAGGCGCCCAGGCGATTGTTTCCTTTGCCTACGGCATCCCCGGGGCTGCCGATGATCAGGCGATCGAACCGGTGGACGTTGTGACCGGTCCGGGAAACATTTTCGTGGCCACCGCGAAGCGTCTTGTGAAAGGCGTCGTGGGGATCGACTCCGAGGCCGGCACCACCGAGATCGCCATTTTGGCTGATGCTTCGGCCCGTCCGGCGCTCGTGGCCGCTGACCTCATCAGCCAGGCAGAGCACGACCCCAAGGCGGCGTCTGTCCTGATCACCGACTCCGAGGAACTCGCCACCGCTGTGCAGCGGGAACTCACGGTGCAGGCAGGAACCACGAAGCATGGCGAGCGGGTCACCACCGCATTGTCGGGACCCCAGTCGGGCGTGGTGCTGGTGGACGATATCGAGCAGGGCATCGCGGTCTGCGATGCCTACGCGGCAGAGCACCTGGAAATCATGACGGCGGACGCAGCAGCGGTCGCCGCAAGGATCCGCAACGCGGGCGCGATTTTCGTGGGGGACTACAGCCCGGTCAGCCTCGGAGACTACTGTGCAGGATCCAACCACGTTTTGCCCACGAGCGGCACCGCAGCCTTCTCTTCCGGACTGAACGTGACAACATTCCTCAGGGCCGTACAGGTGATCAACTACGACAAGGCTGCCTTGGAGCAAGTCAGCAAACACATCGTGAGCCTCTCCGATGCCGAAGACCTGCCCGGCCACGGCGACGCCGTCAAGATTCGTTTCGCGGGGGCCTAAACCACTACATGTATGGGTCACAACCACTACATATAGTAATTACAGTCTTGTCATTAGGCCTTATATAGCCGTAAACTGGTGCCGGAAGTCAAACTTCCGGCACCTTTTGCGTTCCCGGCCGATCCCGCCGCGGGGACAGGTGGCCGGGAACCGAGCAGGGGAGGCCCAGCGTGTATTGTCCGTTCTGCCGAAACCCCGACTCACGTGTTGTGGACAGTCGAATGGCCGACGACGGCTCGGCCATCCGCCGTCGGCGCCAGTGCCCCGAGTGCGGACGCCGTTTCACCACCGTGGAGACCACCAGCCTTTCCGTCATCAAACGCTCAGGCGTGGGGGAACCCTTCAGCCGGATCAAGATCATCAACGGCGTTCGCAAGGCCTGCCAAGGCCGTCCCGTGACCGAGGACGACCTTGCGATGCTGGCCCAGGAAGTCGAAGAAAACATCCGCTCTTCCGGTGCGGCGGAGATCGATGCCCACGAGGTCGGCCTGGCCATCCTTGGACCACTCCAGAAGCTGGACGAAGTCGCCTACTTGCGATTTGCCAGCGTTTACCAGGCCTTCGAATCGCTTGAGGACTTCGAGTCGGCCATTTCGCTGCTCCGCCACGAGGCCGAAACCGCAGCCGCGGATAATGCGGCGAAGGGCGCCAAGGGCAAGAGCTCCGAGAAGAGCCCCATCTAGCTCCGGTGGCGGCAGCGGAGGGGAAGCCGCAGCCGCCACCGGCACCACGTCTACTTGGCGAGCTTGTGGTGGAGGGCGACGTCCAGCGCGGCCCCCACGATTCCGGCGTCGTTCTTCAGTTCCGCCGTGACGATGCGTGTCCGCAGATCCAAGTGCGGGAAGTACTCGTCCGAACGCTTCGAGATACCGCCACCGATGATGAAGAGCTCGGGGGAGAACAGGAACTCGACGTGGGAGAGATAGCGCTGCAGCAGCACGCTGTACTCTTCCCAGCTCAAGCCGTCGCGTTCACGCGCGACGGCGGATGCCTTCGTCTCGGCGTCGTGGCCGTCCACTTCGAGGTGGCCGAGCTCGGCGTTGGGCACCAGGTGCCCGTTGAAGATGAAGGCCGAGCCGATGCCCGTTCCGAGGGTGATCACCAGAACTGTGCCGTCGACGCCTTCGCCTGCGCCGTAGCGGGCTTCAGCGAGACCGGCTGCGTCGGCGTCGTTGATGACCTCGACGGGACGGTCCAGGCGCTTGGTGAGGAGCGAATCAATGTCCGTGTTGAGCCAGGACTTGTCCACGTTGGCGGCAGAGCGGACCACGCCGTGCTGGATGATTCCGGGGAAAGTGACTCCCACGGGCGAACCCTTGGCCGGAGCATCCTCACGGGCCGACAACTCTTCGACGATCTGTGCGATCACCTCGGCGACGGCTTCGGGAGTGGCGGGTTGCGGCGTCGGTATGCGGAGGCGGTCCCCGAGCAGCTTGCCTTTCTTGAGATCGACGATGCCGCCCTTGATGCCGGTGCCACCGACGTCGATGCCGATCAGCGGGCCGTTCTTGTGGATCTTCTCATCCTTCTTGGTCAATGCGTTTCCGTTCATGGCAGGAGGGGTGGGCATGTCGCAGCGCGAACGGCTGCAGGTGACCTTCCGGAGAGCTTAGGGAAGAGTCAGGATTTCGGCGCCGGTCTCGGTGACCAACAGGGTGTGTTCAAATTGTGCGGTCCGCTTGTGGTCCCGGGTGACGACGGTCCATTCATCGGGCCACATGTCCCACTCGATCGTTCCAAGGGTGAGCATGGGTTCAATCGTGAAGACCATTCCGGCTTCGATGATGGTGTTGTAGGCCGGCGCGGCGTCGTAGTGGGGGATGATCAGGCCGGTGTGGAACGCCTCGCCGACGCCGTGGCCCGTGAAGTCACGGACCACGCCGTAGCCGAAGCGTTTCGCGTACGACTGGATGGCACGGCCGATCACGTTGATTTCGCGGCCGGGCGCTACGGCCTTGATGGCCCGGTTGAGCGACTCCTGGGTGCGTTCCACCAGGAGCCGGGACTCGTCGTCGACCTCGCCCACCAGGAAGGTGTAGTTCGTGTCGCCGTGGACGCCGTTGATGTAGGCGGTGATGTCGATGTTCAGGATGTCGCCGTCCCGGACGACGGTGCTGTCCGGGATGCCGTGGCAGATGACCTCGTTGAGCGAGGAGCACAGGGACTTGGGGAAGCCGCGGTAGCCAAGCGTCGACGGGTAGGCCTGGTGGTCCAGTATGAACTCGTGGCCGATCCGGTCCAACTGGTCGGTTGTGACGCCGGGCTCGATGTGCTTGCCCACCTCGACGATCGCCTGGGCCGCGATTTTGCTGGCGATGCGGATCTTCTCGATGGTTTCCGCAGACTTGACCTCTGAACCGGTGAACTTCGCGGGTCCCGGCTTGCCGACATACTCCGGGCGCGGGATGGACGCCGGAACAGGCAGCTGTGGGCTGACGGTCCCACGGGTCAGCGTGCCGATGGGTGCGGTCAGAGCGGGAGAAGGCATAGATTGATCATATAAGGGACGCACGAGACGCAAGTAACTAAGAAGCTAAATATCGGCCCGTGCGAAGGCACCGGCCCCGCCGGGCTTGCGGCGGGATTCGAAAAGGAGAAACCGTGGCGGAGTTCTGGTACAACGTTCAGACACACCAAATCGAAGAGGACGCGATGTCCGACTGGTCCCAGCTGATCGGTCCCTACAAGACCCGCGAAGAAGCGGAGCACGCCCTCGAAAAGGTCAAGGCCCGCAACGAAGCCTGGGACAAGGACGAGGAGGACTGAAGCTGCTTCCTCCTAGAAGGAGTGTTCCGGGCCGGGGAACTGGCCGGACCTGACGTCGTCGGCGTAGGCCTTCGCCGCGGCGCCCAGGGTGGTGCGAAGATCCGCGTATTGCTTGACGAACTTGGCCATCTTGCCGCCGCGCAGTCCGGCCATGTCCTGCCACACCAGAACCTGTCCAGTGGTCGCGTTGCCTGCGCCGATTCCGATAGTCGGTACGTCAATGGCTGCGTCGACGGCGGCAGCCGTTTCCGCGGGAACCATCTCCATGAGCACACAGAACGCTCCGGCGTTTGCGAGGGCAACGGCGTCTTCGACGAGGCGCGCGGCGTCGTCGCCCCGGCCCTGGACGCGGTAGCCGCCCAGCGAGTGTTCGCTCTGGGGCGTGAAGCCGATGTGCGCCATGACGGGAATGCCTGCCTGGACCATGGCCCGCACAGTTCCCGCATAGAACGCGCCGCCTTCGATCTTGACGGCGTGGGCCAAACCTTCCTTCAGGAAGCGGACGCCTGTTGCCACTGCCTGCTCCGGCGACACTTCGTAGCTGCCAAAGGGAAGATCGGCCACTACCAAGGCACGCTTGGCGGACCGGGCCACCGCGCGGCACAAGGGGAGGAGCTCGTCGACGGTCACGGGGAGGCTGGTTTCGTTCCCGAAGACGTTGTTGGACGCCGAATCGCCGATCAGCAGGACCTCGATGCCGGCCTGGTCGAAAATTTCCGCCGTGTATTGCTCATAGGCGGTCAACATCGCAAAGCGCTCACCCTTGGCCTTGGCCTGCTGCAGATGATGGGTGCGGATCCTCGCGGCGGGCTTCGGCGTTGAAGCATCCGCTGAAGCCCCGGAACCTGCCGCGGCAGGTCCCGTTCCGTAAGGCGCGGGAATTTCGGCGGGCATGCTGGAATCGGAACTGTTGCTTGGGGCCATGGATAGAGCGTATGCGGTACCGGCCGTCCTAGCCACCGGCGCATGGGGAGCCTCACATTTGTAAACGCTGTGTTACGCGAACCGGGGGTGCAGCCAATCCGGGCCAATGCTTAGTAGAGTGAATGCTGAGTTGTCGTCGGCTTCGAATCCCGAATCCGCGGCATGGACGTTGACCCGGAAATGAGGCCCCATGGACCGCCAGCAAGAGTTCGTTCTGCGAACTATCGAAGAGCGTGATGTGCGCTTCGTACGCTTGTGGTTTACCGACGTCGTCGGTTCCCTGAAATCGGTGGCACTTGCGCCGGCAGAAGTGGAAGGCGCCTTCGAAGAAGGCCTGGGTTTCGACGGTTCGGCCATCGAGGGCCTCGCCAGGGTGTTCGAATCCGACATGCTTGCCCAGCCAGACCCCTCCACGTTCCAGATCCTCCCGTGGCGTGGTGAAACCGAGCAGACCTCCAGGATGTTCTGCGACATCCTGACCCCCGACGGCGAGCCGTCGGCCGCAGACCCCCGGAACGTGCTCAAGCGCACCCTCGCCAAAGCCGCGGACATGGGCTTCACGTGCTACACGCATCCCGAGATCGAGTTCTACCTCCTCAAGTCCCAGGACCTCGATGCCAACGGCGTTCCTGTTCCCGTTGACGAGGGCGGCTACTTCGACCACGTGCCCGGCGGCGTGGCACAGGACTTCCGTCGTACGGCCGTCACCATGCTTGAATCCGTGGGCATTTCCGTGGAGTTCAGCCACCATGAGGGCGGACCCGGCCAGAACGAGATCGATCTCCGCTACGCGGACGCCCTCCAGACGGCGGACAACATCATGACCTTCCGCACGGTCATCAAGGAAGTGGCCCTGCAGCAGGGCACCTACGCCACCTTCATGCCCAAGCCGTTCACCGACCACCCGGGGTCAGGCATGCACACCCACTTCTCGCTGTTCGAGGGTGACACCAACGCCTTTTACGAAGCCGGCGCCGAATTCCAGTTGTCCAAGACCGCACGCCAATTCATTGCCGGTATCCTCCGCCACGCGCCGGAATTCACCGCCGTCACCAACCAGTTCGTCAATTCGTACAAGCGTCTCTGGGGCGGCGGCGAAGCGCCGAGCTACCTGAGCTGGGGGCACAACAACCGTTCGGCCCTGGTTCGCGTGCCGCTCTACAAACCGGGCAAGGGCCAGTCCGCACGGATCGAATACCGCGGCATTGACTCTGCCACCAACCCGTATCTCGCCTACGCAGTGTTGCTCGGTGCCGGGCTCAAGGGCATCGAGGAAGGCTACGACCTTCCTGCCGCCGCGGAAGACGACGTTTGGTCGCTGACTTCGGCCGAGCGCAAGGCGATGGGTCACACTCCGCTTCCGGCCAGCCTCCACGACGCCATCCGCGCCATGGAGGATTCGGAACTCGTAGCGGACATCCTCGGCGAACAGGTCTTTGACCACTTCCTGCGCAACAAGCGTGCGGAATGGCAGGACTACCGGCTCCAGGTCACGCCTTATGAGCTCAAGCGCAATCTCGGCATTCTCTAGGCTGTGAGTGTGAGCCTGGCCCGCCGGCTCATCTCGGCCGGTTTCAGCGACCTTGAAAAGGGTGAGCGGTTCCTTGCCGCGCGTGAACTCGACGGCATCGACCAAGACACGATCTTCGCCGGTCTGCACCTGAGCGCCAACCCGGACACCGCGTTGCAGTCGCTGGTCCGTCTGATTGAGAAGCATCCCTCGCTCAGGCAGCTCGCCGGGGAGCACCCGGATCGGAGCGAGCCGCTTTACCGCTTGCTGGGGGCATCCGAAGCCTTGGGGGAGTTCCTGATCAGGCATCCGGAACACCTGGACGTCTTCGATGTCCGCGTCAGCCCGGAGCCCTTGTCCGCCGATGCCAGTGAGCTCCGGACGAAGCTGCTCCGATCGGTCAAGGCAGACCCCAACTCTCCCCGGCCCGTTGCCGCGATGACCGGAGCCAGCGCCTACACGGCTCTCCGGACGGCTTACCGTCGCGGGCTCACCGAACTAGCCATCAAGGACCTCTGCGCCGCCAGTCCGCAGGACTTCATGCCCGCCGTCGGTGCCGAACTGGCCGACCTCGCCGGTGCCGCGATAGAGGCGGCCCTCGCCGTTGCCAGGGCCGAAGCCGCGGCGACTTTCGATCCCGCCGATATTGCCGGCGTCGGGCTGGCCGTCATCGGCATGGGCAAGTGCGGTGCCCGGGAGCTCAACTACATCTCCGACGTCGACGTCATCTACGTGATCGAGGCACCGGACCTGGAGGACGCCGAGGCCGCGACCATCGGCACGGCCTTGGCCGCCGGGATATCCCGTGCCATTTCATCCACGGGGACCGAACCGGGTCTGTGGGAGGTCGACGCGAACCTGCGGCCCGAGGGGAAATCCGGTCCCCTCGTCAGGACGTTGCCCTCGCACTTGAGCTACTACGCGAAATGGGCTGAAAGCTGGGAGTTCCAGGCGCTCCTCAAGGCCCGGACCATCGCAGGAGACAGGGACCTGGGCTCGCGTTACGAGCAGGCTGTCCAGCCGCTCGTGTGGGCTTCCGCCGGCCGGGAAGGGTTCGTGGAATCGGTGCAGGCGATGCGCCGCAGGGTGACGAACAACATCGCCCCAGCCGAAGAGCAGCGCCAGATCAAACTCGGTCCCGGCGGGCTGCGCGATGTCGAGTTCACGGTCCAGCTCCTCCAACTTGTCCACGGAAAGTCCGATGAAACGCTCCGTTGCCGGGATACGACGTCGGCAATATCCGCGTTGTCCGCGGGCGGCTACATCGGCCGGGTGGACGCCGCTGCCTTCGACGCGGCCTACCGCTATCTGCGGGTACTTGAGCACCGCATCCAGTTGTTCCAGATGCGCCGTACCCACCTCATGCCCACAAGCCAGGAGTCTTTGCGGTTCCTCGCCAAGGCCGTCCTGGGGCCCTTTTCCACAGGCAGGCCGCATCCGGACGCGCTGGTTGAAACCTGGCAGAAGACCAAACGGTCCGTTCGTGAACTGCATGACCGCATCTTCTACCGGCCGCTGCTCAACACGGCCGCGAAGTTGAGCACCGAAGACGCCCGGCTCACTCCGGAAGCCGCCCAAGGGCGGCTTGCGGCACTCGGTTACCGCGACCCGCAAGGCGCCATGCGCCACATCGAGGCCCTCACGGCCGGGGTCAGCCGGCGCGCCGCATTGCAGCGGCAGTTGCTCCCTATCCTTCTCGGCTGGCTCGCCGAAGGTGTGGATCCCGACGCCGGACTGCTTGCCTTCCGCCGTGTCAGCGAAGCACTCGGTACCACCCATTGGTATCTCGGGATGCTCCGGGACTCGCAAGCGGCGGCCGAGCGGCTTTGCCACGTGCTCTCCAACTCACGGCTCATCGCGGATCTCCTGGAGGTTTCCCCGGAGTCCGTTGCGTGGCTTGGTTCCGACAAGGAACTCATGCCGCTGAGCTTCGAGGCGCAGTGGCAGGAAATCCAGTCCAAGATGTCGCGCCACGCCGATCCGGAAAACGCGATGCGGCTTATCCGGCTCATCAGGCGCCGGGAAATCCTCCGGATCGCCATCGCGGACAGTTCCGGCCTCCTGGAACAGGACGCAGTGGGCACGGCGTTGGCCGATGCCGACCGGGCTGCGGTTCTGGGCGCCTTGCATGTCGCCGAGTCCATCGTGGCTTCCGAGGGGCCCCTCACGACGCACGTGTTGGTGGTCGCCATGGGCAGGCAAGGCGGACGCGAGATCGGCTACGGCTCGGACGCCGACGTCATGTACGTCCACCGTGCCCTCCCCGGGGCGGGTGAATCCGAAGCCCAGCAACAAGCCCTTGCCATTGTGGGACACATTTCCACCTTGTTGACCCAACCCCTCAAACCGGCCATCCTGGCGGAGCGGGTCCTCACCGTCGACGCCGATCTTCGTCCCGAGGGGAAGAACGGGGCCATGGTCCGTTCCCTCGAGTCATACGCGGAGTATTACCGGCGATGGTCCCTCATCTGGGAAGCCCAGGCGCTGTTGCGGGCACAACCCATGGCCGGCAACGACGAATTGGCCGCGGAATTCCTTTGGCTCATCAACCCGATCCGGTACCCCGAATCGCTCGCCGAGACGGATGTGCGCGAGATCCGGCGCGTCAAGGCACGGGTTGAGTCGGAACGGCTCCCGAGAGGCGCCGATCCAGCCAGGCACGTCAAGCTCGGCCGGGGCGGACTGAGCGACGTCGAGTGGCTGGTGCAGCTGTTGCAGCTCCAACACGCCGGGAAGCATCCACAACTGCGGACCACGTCAACCCTGCAGGCCCTCGACGCGATCGAGTCGTTGGGCCTGATCGACAAGGGCGACATCTTGTTGCTTCGCGAAGCCTGGCGGCTCGCGAGCCGCATCCGCTCGGCGAATGTGATCTGCACCGGGCGTGCCTCGGATCTCCTCCCTGCTTCCCGAAGGGACCTGGAGGCCGTTGCCAGGTGGTGCGGTTACCCTCCCGGGCAGGCTGCGGTGTTCGAAGAAGACTATCTTCGCTTGAGCCGGCGGACCCGGGCGGTGTTCGAAAAGGACTTCTACGGCCAGTGAGCTCCAGGCCGGGCCGTCCCGCGAAGTACGGAGGCGGCTAAGCTCGAAGGATGCTGGAAACCGTGTGGCTCATTCCCCTGAAGGATCTCGACGACGATGCCCGCGCCATCACGCTCGGCGACGTCGCCGTCATGGAATTGGCCGCGGGGCAGGAAGACTTCGTCGGAGACCCGTTCAAGATGATGCTCATGGGGTTGGAAGACGAAAGCCGCCTGCCGTACGTGATCGAAGCGGCAGGCGCCGCCATCGGAGTATTTACCTTGCAGGCTGGTGCCGCAACCCTGGCAGGATGGCACGACGACGATTCCGCCTGGCTCTTGCGCGGGTTCCTGATCGACCAGAAGTGCCAGGGGAGAGGCCTGGGCTCCCTGTCTGCTGTGGCCGCTGCCCGGGAAGCGCAGAAGCTGACAGCAAGGCTGGGTGGCGGGCAGGCCGGCGTCGTGCTTTCCGTCAACGAACACAATCCGGCCGCCAAGGCTGCCTACGCAAACGCGGGTTTTGTCGAGACCGGCAGGTATTTGGGTGGTTCCGCCGGTCCGCAATGGACCATGTACCGGGGTTTCGGCGACTAGGCGGTACCTAGGACTCGACCAGCGTCACGATTGTTTCCGGGCGCACGCCGTCGAATTTCATCGCCTCGGCGGCAGCTTCGGACTCCAGCGTTCGCTGGAACGTCTCCATGTCCGGGACGTCGACGATCAAACCAACCCGGTTGGTTTTTTCCGGGTCCACGAACGTTCGAACTGTGAAGCCCAGGGGTCCGAAGAGTTCTTCCCGTTTCGGCGAGCTAAGCCAGTGCTCAACGTCATCGACCTCGTGGAAGATCATCAAGGTTGTCATCGTATGCCTCCGCTTTGAGTAGGTGCGTCAGGAGCCGGAAGGGATGAGGACTCTCTCTCAAGCATCCTGATCAGGCTGAACGTACCACGGCGTCCGCGCCCGCGACAGGGGCGTTGGAATGGCAGAACCGGGCGTGAATGCCGGTTCCGGTAGGCACGCCGGATTGCCCCATGGTTTTGGCTCTGCGGCGCGCCGCGGACACAGACGCTCGCTCACTTATGTGGGTGTTTGGCCGGACGCTCGCTCACCTATGTGGGTGTTTGGCCGGACGCTCCTGCAGACATGACCTCAAGGTGGACGTGTCCCTTTATGTGAGCGGGCGTCCCGGGAAGGATTAGAGTAATAAGCATGCTTATAGTAAGGTTGCTGAGGTTTGCACAGCGATAAAGGCAATCATCAGAATGTTTACGACTGAAACTGGAGCTACATCATGAATGTCATCCTCGGAATCGTCGCGGTCATCGCGATCCTTTTCTTTATCATTGGCGGCACCGTAAAGGCCCTGGGATTCCTTCTCTGGATCGCCCCGATATTGATCGTCTTGGCGATCATCGTCTTCCTCTTCCGGTTGATTAGCGGGCGCCGGCGGGTGTAGGAAAAATTGGGGGTCCGGCCCCTGCGATCCGGGGTCTTTACCAAAAGAACGGCTGTGTCTTTGCGGGCACAGCCGTTCTTTTTTGTGGGCACGAGTCCGACGGCGTTAAAGGGAAAGGGCCGCAGTTCACAAAAATGAACTGCGGCCCCTCATTTGCCTCGTGCGGTGTTACTAGACGCCGTAGTAGAGCTCGAACTCGTACGGGTTCGGGCGCAGCGACAGCGGACGGATCTCGTTCTCGTACTTGTACTCAATCCACGTGTCGATCAGGTCCTGGGTGAAGACACCGCCGGCCTGCAGGAACTCGTTGTCCTCGCGCAGGGCCTCGAGTGCTTCCTCAAGGGAGCCCGGAGCCTTGGGGATGTCCTTGGCTTCCTCTGCAGGCAGTTCGTACAGGTCCTTGTCGATCGGAGCCGGGGGCTCGATGCGGTTGCGGATACCGTCGATGCCGGCCATGAGCTGGGCGGAGAACGCCAAGTACGGGTTGGACGCGGCGTCCGGAGCGCGGAACTCGATGCGCTTGGCCTTCGGGTTGGAGCCCGTGATCGGGATGCGGATGCCGGCGGAGCGGTTGCCCTGCGAGTAGACCATGTTGACCGGAGCTTCGAAGCCCTTGACCAGGCGGCGGTAGGAGTTGACCGTCGGGTTGGTGAAGGCGAGCACGGCAGAGGAGTGCTTCAGCAGGCCGCCGATGTACCAGCGTGCAGTGTCGGACAGGCCGGCGTAGCCCTTCTCGTCGTAGAACAGCGGGTCGCCGTTGCTCCAGAGCGACTGGTGGCAGTGCATACCAGAGCCGTTGTCACCGAAAATCGGCTTCGGCATGAAGGTTACGGACTTGCCGTACTCCCACGCGGTGTTCTTGATGACGTACTTGAACTTCTGCAGGTCATCGGCTGCGTGGACCAGCGTGGTGAACTTGTAGTTGATCTCGGCCTGGCCGGCAGCGCCGACTTCGTGGTGCGAGCGCTCGACTTCGAGGCCTGCTTCGTCCAAGGCAATGCACATGGCGTCGCGGAGGTCAGCCTGGTGGTCAACCGGGGAAACCGGGAAGTAGCCGCCCTTGAAGGGGGTCTTGTAACCGAGGTTTCCGCCTTCTTCTTCGCGGCTCGTGTTCCAAGGTGCTTCAATCGAGTCGACCTTGTAGAAGGAACCCTGCGGGGAGGATTCGAACTGGACGTTGTCGAAGACGTAGAACTCAGCTTCGGGAGCAAAGAATGCCGTGTCCGCAATGCCGGTGGAGGCCAAGTAGGCTTCTGCCTTTTCGGCAACGCCGCGCGGGTCGCGGTGGTACGGGTCGCCGGTGCGCGGGTTCACGATGGAGAAGTTCAATGCCAGGGTCTTCTCGATGCGGAAGGCGTCGATGAAGGCCGTGGTGACGTCCGGGATGAGCTGCATGTCGGACTCGGCGATGCCCTGGAAACCGCGGATGGAAGATCCGTCAAAGAGCTGGCCGTTGACAAAGAAGTCAGCGTCAACGCTCTTGGCCGGCACATTGAAGTGCTGCTGGACGCCCGGAAGATCGGTGAAGCGGATATCGACGAACTTAACATCTTCGTCTTTGATGAACTTGAGGACTTCGTCCGCAGTCTTGAACATCTATGCTCCTAACGCATAACAGGTAACAGGCCCCTCGGGCCGTCTGGTCCAGCGCAAACCGAAAGCAGGGAAACAAAAAAGTATCCCTGATGCGGCGGCTAGCAACTTCTCCAACCATAGGGAAATGGGATTTCCCCGGAGTGTCAGTATTGTTTCGAGCAGGTTACAGAACTGCCTGCCGTGTAAACGCTACTGGTCTACTGCAGTGCCAGTCTATGTCTTTCGCCTGTGTGTCTGTTTCCTTGTGAAGACAGCCAACAGCCCGCCGGCGCCACCTCCCGCCGTCGGGCGTGCGATGGTGAAGCCGTAAGCTTGAAGTGTGGTTGATCGTAAAGATATTGGTTCATGGCTCACAGGGCCGGACACGTCCGGAATTTCCAAGTACCCGGGAGCGCGGCTCGGCCTCCCTGAATCCGGTCCAGGCTCCATGGCCCGGGCCGGCCGTCGCATCCTGGCAATCTGCATCGACTGGGTCATTGCCCTGGTGATCAGCAACTTTGCCTTCGGCGGCAACCAATGGGCGACACTCGCTGTCTTTGCGGTGGAACAGGTCCTTCTCATCGGCACACTGGGCTACAGCATCGGACACCGGGTTGCGGGCATCCACGTGGTACGGCTCGGAGGAGCGCAGGCAGGACCCTTGGCCGCTTTGGTCAGGACGATCCTCTTGTGCCTGGTGATTCCCGCGGTTGTTTTCGATCCTGACCAGCGTGGCCTCCACGACAGGGCCATGAACACGATCCTCATTCGGATGTAACTTTTTGCGCAGGCAAAAAAGCCGCCCGTTCCTGGAGATTCCAGGAACGGGCGGCTTTTGTCGTGGTTAGCGTCCGCGTGCGGCCTTGCGGTCAGGGCGTGCCTTGTATGGGTCGATGCCCTTCGGGATCGGCAGGCGGTTGCCCAGCGAAGAGATTCGCTTGCTGACAGCGCCGACCTCAACCTTGGTGAGTTCGTTCTTGTATTTGTTCATGGTCTTTGCGATCTGGCTGATGGGCACTTGGCCTTCGCCACGACCGCTTTCGATCACGTGAATGGTGACGTTCGGCAGGATACGGGCGAGCTTCTTGCGCTCGGCGTCAACCAGCGGCTTGACGCGATGCGACGGTCCCTCGCTGACCAGCACGACGCCGGGCCGGCCGATGGCGCGGAAGACGGCGTCCTGCGTACGCGGGTTGACGGCGACCGGCTGGTCTTCCGTGATCCAGCCGCGGCGCAGGGTTCCCAAAGCCGCACCGGAAGCTCCGGGCTGGTTCTCGATCTGCGCGAAGGCCGCACGTTCCGCGCGCCGCGAGAGGATGAAGACAGCTGCCAGCAGGCCCAAGGGGATGCCGATGATCAGGCCGGTGACCCAGTTGTTCAGGAAGAACCCGACGACGAGGCTGACAGCAACGACGCCAAGGAACGCCAACAGCATGAGCCACACGACGATGGGGTCATTGCGGCGGGTCATCTTGAAGACCTCGCCGATCTGCTTCAGCTGGCTCGGCTTCTTGGCCTTGGCTTCCTTGGGCTTGCGGGAAAACAAGCCGCGCTTGGGAGCGTCGGCAGCCGATGTTGTCGAGTTGCTGGAATCAGGGGATTTCGCCATAGTGCCTTAATTCTACGTGATTTATGCCAAAGGACCGGACGCCGGATTTGTCCGGGGTCCGGTCCTTTGACCGTGCTTTAGCCGACGTGCTATGCGTGGTGTGCGAGGAGGGTGCGGGCTTCCTGGCGGGTGGTGCCGGAGTCCTGGATGCCTTCGGCGATGTGTGCCAGGTGCGTGGGGATTTCGCGGCCTTTTTTGCGCATCGCGGTGGCCCAGAGGCGACCGGCGCGGTAGGAGGAGCGGACCAGGGGGCCGGACATGACGCCGAGGAAGCCGATTTCCTCGGCTTCGGTGGCGAGGTCGACGAATTCCTGGGGTTTGACCCAGCGGTCCACGGGCAGGTGCCGTTCGGAGGGGCGCAGGTACTGGGTGATGGTGATCAGGTCGCAGCCCGCGGCGTGCAGGTCGGTCAGGGCTTCGGAGATCTCTTCGCGGGTTTCGCCCATGCCCAGGATCAGGTTGGATTTGGTGACCATGCCGTGGGCGC